>DASZGZ010000131.1:0-7005 GCA_035938355.1 Acidobacteriaceae bacterium | reverse complement strand
CGGGCCTTGCGTGACGCCGCCGAGCGTATCAGCACCTATCTCGCCTGGCAGTTCGTGACCAATGCCCTGTTTGGCCTGCTCTTCGGATTAGGACTCTCCATCATCGGAGTGCCGGACGCGACGCTGTGGGGAGCGCTGGCCGCTATCCTCCGCTACATCCCCTATGTCGGCACGGGCATCGCGGGCCTGCTGCCGGTCATCTTTGCGGTGGCCATCTTTCCCGACTGGCGCCAGGTCTTCGAGATTGTGGGCCTCTATGCCACGCTTGAATTTGCTACCGCGAATTTCTTTGAGCCATGGCTGTATGGGTCGCGCACCGGGATCTCGGCGCTGGCACTGCTGGCCTCGGCCATCTTCTGGACGCTGTTGTGGGGATGGCCCGGCCTGGTACTGGCCACGCCACTCACTGTTTGCCTGATTGTGCTGGGCCGCCACGTGCCGCAGCTTCGTTTCCTTCATGTCCTGCTGGGCGAGGATGCCGAGCTGGCACCGGAAGCGAAGTTCTACGAGCGCATGCTGGCGATGGACCAGAATGAGGCTCACAGCATCGCCGACCGGTTCCTCAGCGAGCGGCCGCTGATCGACTTCTACGACTCGGTCCTGCTGCCTGCGCTGGGCCTTGTGGAGCAGGACCGGCATAAGGGCTCGTTCGATGAGACGCGTGGCAACTATCTGCTGATGAGTGCGACCGAGCTGGTTGCTGAATTGAGTGAGTTCAACGGCAAGCATGCTTCAGAGAGGCCGGACACGGAAACCTTGGCTGGCGCCCACCCAGAGAAGCATTCCATGCACAAGGGCGCTCCTGTCATCTGCATCCCAGCCGGCGATCAGGCGGACGAGCTGACGGCGATGGTCCTAGCGCAGCTGCTGGAGCAGAGCCGCCACAACACACTGCTGCTGCCCACCTCGTCAGTGACGCCCGAGATCCTGGAGCGGCTGGGGCAGGACTCCGGGACGATCCTGTGCATCTCCGCCCTGCCGCCCTTTGTCTTTACCCAGACGCGCACGCTCTGCCAGCGCATCCGGGAGCAGCTTCCGGAGAACCGCATCCTGGTCGCATTGTGGCAGTCCGTACAGAACCCGGAGACGATGCGCGAGCGCTTTGGCAGTGCGCGGCCGGATCGCGTGGTGACCACGCTTGCCGCGGCCATGGCGCAGATCGAGGAGTGGCAGCGGGGCTATGAAGCCCCGCCGGAAGATCGAGCCGCGCAGCCGATCGCTCAACCGATTACTGCGGAGTGATGATGCCGCCGACGCGCTGCCTTGGCGGGAGCGGCTTCCCTCGCCGGTCCACTTCCACGGGCGGCTCATTCACGGCTTTGCCAGCGGGTTTGGCGGTGACCTTCGCTGTGGAAGATTTGGTCACGCGCGCTTTCGTCAGCTTCATGGGATTGTCACCTCCGCAGTGACGGATTCTTCCATCACTCTACGCAAGAGCATGCCAGATGGTGCGGCCCTGCCGTCAAGAAAGCCGCCCTGCGGTTCATCGCGGCGAGTCTGCAACGACGGATAATCCGCTCTACACTGAAAGTATGCCGTCGCGTGTTCGCCTGATTGCTATCGATATCGATGGCACGCTTCTCCCTACTTCGAGCACCACGATCAGCCCCCGCAACTGCCGCGCTCTGCGCGAGGTGCAGGCCGCCGGCGTCCACATCGTGATTGCGACCGGACGCCGCCACCAGTATGCCGGCCCAGTCCTGCAGCAGGTGGGGCTGGCTCTGCACACGGTCATGATCTCCTCGAACGGCTCCGTGGTTCGCCACTTCGACGGGAAGCCGATCCAGCGCAATCTGCTGTCGGTGGCTAGCGCACGGGCGCTGTGCCCTGCCCTGCGTCCCTTCGGCCAGACCATGGTCTTCACCTTCGATCGCCAATCCGCGCCCTCGCTGGTAGTCGAAAGCGTGGCCGCACTGAATCGCAGAGTCGGCGTCTGGGTGGAGACCAACCGGCCGGACATGCTGGAGATTGCACCGCTGGAACGCGCCTTCGATCAGGACGAAGCCCCGATTCAGGGCATGCTCTGTGGGGAGATCGCGCAGGTCCGCGCCGCCCAGCGGGTGCTCGAAGGCATGGATTTCGCCTCCAATATCACCATGCACCGCACGGAATATGCGGACCGTGACCTGGGCATTCTGGACATCCTTCCGCCGAACTGCTCCAAGGGCCACGCGCTGGCCGGCTATGCCCGCACGCTGGGGCTGGACGCGTCGGAGGTGATGGCTATCGGGGACAATTTCAACGACCAGACCATGCTTGAGTACGCCGGGCAGCCTGTCCTGATGGCCAACGCGGGCGATGAGCTGCAGGAACTGGGCCGCCAGCGTGGCTGGGCCGTCACGCTGAGCAACGATGAGGATGGCGTAGCCGAGACGCTCGAACCCCTCATCCGCAGTGCACAGGAGGGCCGGTCCGCAGGTAACGGCCGTACGCCGGAAGTCGTAACCGCTGAGGCCGAAGCTGGAGGCCGATGACCGGGACCGCATGGTAGCCTACCCGGAGTGGTTTTCTTTCGACATGTCGTAATTGTCGCCTCGATATTGCTGCTGGGTGGCTTAGCGAGGCCTTTGCATGCGGCCGAACACATCACGCTGCGCAATGGCTTTGACCTGATTTGCGACCATCGTGAAGCCGCCGGGGACCGCGTCCGTCTGTACATGACGGGCAGTGGACCCAACTTCATGGAGGTGTCGAGCAGCGATATTGCCAGCAGCGAATTTGTCCAGCTTCCTGTGGTCAAAGCGCCGCAGGCGGCGTCCGTGGTCCCGGCCACCCCGACGCCCGCTGAGATTCGCGAGATGGCGGCAAAGGCCGGCGCAGCTCACGATCTCGACGTCGAACTGCTGGCCAGCGTGATCCGCGCGGAGAGCAATGGCAATGTGCACGCGGTAAGCCGTGCCGGTGCGCGCGGACTGATGCAACTCATGCCCGGCACCGCCAGCCAGCTGGGCGTGGCGGACACCTTTCGCGCAGATGAGAACATCAACGGCGGCACCACCTACCTGAACTCTCTGCTCGAGCGCTACCACGACAACCTGGCGCTGGCGCTGGCCGCCTACAACGCCGGCCCGGCCGCGGTCGACAAGTATCACGGCATTCCGCCCTATCGCGAGACGCGCCTCTACGTCGCCCGCATCATTCACGATTTCAATCGCCGTAAGGCGGAAACCGCCACCCACGCGGCGACGCTGGTCGCCTCCACGGCATCGCCCTCTAGGGGCAATTGATCCCCGCATCCGCGCAGGCCACGGCCTGTGCTACGGCGAAACCCATCCCATCAGGAGCGATTGCACATTGAAATCCCAGAAGCTCCTGCTCTCTCTCGCCGCCGCGCTGATCTTTCTGGCGCTGCTCGCCTATGGCAGCCACCGTACGCATTTCCGTTGGGACATCCTCGCCCAGCAGACTCAATTCGTGCGCTGGCAGAACATTCTCATCGGCATGCTGCTCATCTACGGAGCGTACCTGGTGCGTGCCTTCCGCTGGGTCGTCTTTCTGCGCCCCACCCGGCGGCTGCCTCCGCTCTATCTTCTGGGTACGCAGGTGATTGGTTTCACGGCAGTCGCACTGCTCGGCCGTGTTGCCGATCTTACCCGGCCCTACCTGGTCGCCCGACGCAGCAAGCTTCCCATCGCGCTGCAGATCGCGATCTATACCGTCGAGCGCATGTTCGATGCCTGCTCCATGGCGACCATTGTCGGGGTGGCATTGCTGTTGGCTCCGAACAAGGCGACGATGCCGCACCGCGAGATGGCGATGGCCGCCGCCAAGACTGCGCTGATCGGTGCTTTTGCGCTGATCGTTCTGGCGGTTGCCGTGCGGCTGGCGGGCGAAAAGCTGGCCCAGCTCTGCGAGCGCGGCATGGGGCATAAGTTTGGCTCCAGCGTGGCCTCGAAGATTCGTGGCTTTCGTGACGGCCTGGTCGCCGTCTCTTCGACGGGAGTGCTTTTCCAGGCCGCACTGCTGTCTCTGTTGATGTGGGCAATGATCTCCGGCGCCTACCTCTTCACTGTTCGCGCCTTCGCCGCTTCGCCGGTGCTGGCCACGATGACCCTGGGCCGCGCCGTCATTTTGATGGCGGCCAGCATGGTGGGATCGGTTGTGCCCATCCCCATCGTCTCCTGGTTTGCGCAGATTCTTGTGCTGCAGCAGACACTGCAGCACATCTACGACGTCCCGGCGGAGATCGCTCTCGCCTGCGGGGCCGGCATCACCTTTGTCACATTCCTGTGCATCGTTCCGGCGGGTCTGGTCTGGTCGCGCTTCGAGCACATCTCGCTCCGGCAGGTCTCTGAGGAGTCGGAGCACGACGCCGAGGGGCTTTCCAGGGCAGAAGCATGCTGAGTGTGAGGTGATCAAGTTCAGCGATGAAAGCTTTTCCTCGAGAAGAGGGCCTGACGGAAGTTGTAGCCTTCCGTTACAGCAATCCGGCTTCTGCTTCTGCGGCGCGCAGGCATGACGAGCGTTCCTGATATTTCAGCTGCCCATCTCAGGCAGCATAATCGGCAGGACCGTTTGTTGCGCGTCTTGCTTCCGATTGGGCTCGTCGTTGCCGCGGTGGCCAGCCTGTTTGCGCGCTTCCACGCCACGGGGCAAGGCTTCCTCGCTTTTTACGTGGACGACTTCTTCTACTACTTGCGCGTTGCGCAGCGGGTCGTCGCCGATGGTCGCTCCACCTATGACGGCGTGCACCTGACCAACGGCTACCACCCCCTGTGGATGCTGGTAGTGATCGCTCTCACGTGGCTGTTCGGCACTGGCATCTCGTTCTTCTACGCCCTTCAGTCGGTGCTCGTTGCCTGTGTGCTGGCCACGTACCTCTTATGCGAGCGCACCTTGACTGCGCTCGCGCCCAGTGCGGCACGCCTGGCGCCGTTCGTCGCCGCCGCTCTTGCTACGTCCGCGCTGGTGCTCGTCGCGGGCGGCATGGAGGTGGCGCTCGCTACGCCCCTGATCGCTGCGCTCGTCTACTACCGCCTGTGTCGCTTCACATGGAGCTTCCGCCGCGCCCTCCTCCTCGGGCTGCTGAGTGCGGCGGTCGTGCTGGCACGGCTCGATGCCGCCATCCTTGTCGTCACAATGGCCCTACTTGATTTTTTCTGGCATCGCGAGGTCGCCCTCCGCCAGCGATTGCGTTGCGCCATCGCATTTCTCTGCGGCGCTACGCCGGTTGCGCTTTACCTGATCCTGAATGAGTTCTGGTTCCACACGCTCATGCCCGTCTCCGGGGAGGCGAAGCAGATGCGCTTTCATCGCTGGCCTTCCCCGATGCTCTTCAGCCGGCACACGTTCTCTCCGCCAGAGCGCTACTTCCTTGTTTTCCCATGGCTACTGGCCACCATCGCCGGTCTCCTCCTTCTTCTCTGCAGCCCTCGTTGGCGCGCGCGTCTTCGCGGTCGCGTTTCATGCCTGCTGGCTCTGCTGCTCTTCCCATTCCTCTTCATCACCGCGCTCTCCCTGCTCAGCGACTGGCCCATCTGGTCCTGGTATGCGTACCCGCTCGTTGCCTCGGGTATTGGAGCAGCGGCACTGTTGCTCGCCTCCGGCGCGCCAATTGTTCAACGCGCTGCCTCAGCGCTGCGCTGGCCGGTGCTCGCAATGCTGGTGCTGGTTTGGGGGGTCTTTGCCCTCTCCGGTTGGCGCAATGCGACGCGCCCGGACAAGGTCGGTTTTTCGATCTATCTCGAAGCTGTGGACATTGAGCGCTTCGACCGCACGCATCCGGGTGTCTATGGCATGGGTGATCGTGCCGGGACCCCCGGCTACCTGTTGGATGAACAACTGATTCAGTTGGAAGGCTTGGTGATGGACAAGGCTTTCCTGGCCAATATCCGCGAGCAGCGTCCGCTGACAGAGGTGCTTCACAATTACGGAGTGCGCTATTACATCGCCACCAATCCGGTCGAGAGCCATGGCTGCTGGGTAACTGCCGAGCCGCTGGTCGCCGGCGCTGACGCCCCGCACATGCGCGGCACCTTCTGCATACCGCCGGCGGCAGAGTTTCCTCACAGCGGCTACAACACCGTCATCTTCGATCTCGGAGCTGGGCCGGTCTCTACTACGGCATCGCAATGAGCCTGGCGTGGCTAGCGGCGCCAAGCTGCTATCGTAGACATATCTATGAAGTGTCCGTACTGCGGCTTTGCGCAGGACCGCGTCGTGGATTCACGCGAGAGCAAGGAAGCCGATTCCATCCGAAGACGCCGCGAGTGCGAGCGATGCGAGAAGCGCTTCACCACCTATGAACGGATCGACGAGATCCCCTACATGGTGGTGAAAAAGGACGGCCGCCGCGAGCGTTTTGAACGGCACAAAGTCCTGAGCGGCCTGCTGCTGGCCTGCCGCAAGCGTCCCTTCACCCCGGACAATCTCGAAGCCATCGTCGACGAAGCCGAGACCTTTCTTATCGATTCGCCGGACCGCGAGCGCACCACCAGCGAGATCGGTGAGCTCATCATGAACCGACTCAAGGCCATCGACACGGTGGCCTACATCCGCTTCGCCAGCGTCTACCGCGACTTCACCGACGTGCGCGAATTCAAGGAAGAGCTGGAGCGCCTGCTGATTGCAAAAGACCAGACGGCCAAGCGGCGGCCCGTGGAGCCGCCTCGCCGGGAGCCCGCTCCACGTAAGGCGCAGCGACGTCAGCCATAACATGCCAGCCCTGATCGACAACACATTTTTCGCTGCTGCGCAGCACAGGATTCATCGCAAAAGGAACGACTGAGAATGCCCAGACAACACACCATCACCCTGATTCCCGGAGACGGCATCGGCCCCGAAGTGACCAACGCCGTTGTGCGCATTGTGGAAGGCGCCGGCGCAGCAACCGGTACCAGCTTCCAATGGGAGAGCTATGCCGTGGGCGCCGAAGCCTTCGAGCGCTACAAGGAATACATTCCGCGCGAGCTCTACCACTCCATCGAGCGCAACCGCGTGGCGCTGAAGGGCCCTGTCACCACCCCCATCGGCGGCGGCTTCGCCTCGATCAACGTCACGCTGCGC
>DASZGZ010000130.1:0-11841 GCA_035938355.1 Acidobacteriaceae bacterium | reverse complement strand
CGCCAGTTCAGCGCATGAGTAGCGCTTCGGATGGATATCGCGGGCGGCTCGCGCCCTCGCCGACGGGACTGCTGCACCTGGGGCACGCGCGCACCTTCTGGACGGCGTATGAACGGGCGCGAGATGCGGGCGGCATCCTCGTGTTACGGGACGAAGATTTAGACACGCAGCGGGCACGCGCGGACTACGCCGCGGCGATGCTCGACGACCTGCGCTGGCTAGGCATCGTTTGGCAGGAGGGACCCGATGTCGGCGGTCCGTTTGCGCCATACCGGCAGAGTCAACGCTACGGGCTGTATCGCGAGGCATGGGAACGGCTGCGCGCTGGCGGATGGATCTATCCG
The DNA here is from genome assembly GCA_035938355.1 of Acidobacteriaceae bacterium. Taxonomy (GTDB): domain Bacteria; phylum Acidobacteriota; class Terriglobia; order Terriglobales; family Acidobacteriaceae; genus KBS-83. Next base: position 11,497 of record DASZGZ010000130.1, on the reverse strand, counting down.
TGTCACTGCTCGCGAAGAGAGCTGGCTGCGGCGGTGGGCGCGCCGCACGAAGATGGCGGCGCAGATGAAGATGACGACGAACCGGTGTATCCAGGCCGTTGCCGCCCTGCTGCCGGTACTGTGGCCGAAGCGAGTGAGCCGGTCGGAGTGAATTGGCGGTTTCGCGTGCCTGACGGTGAGACCATCGCGTTCGAAGACAGCGGCATGGGACCGCGGAGCTACATAGCCGGGCGCGATTTTGGCGACTTTGTGATCTGGCGGCGCGACGACGTGACTGCATACCAGCTTGCCTGTGTGGTGGATGACGCCGCGATGCGCGTTACCGAGGTCGTGCGAGGCGCGGACCTGCTGAAGTCGACGGCGCGGCAGATCCTGCTCTATCGGGCGCTCGCCCACAGCCCACCCGAGTGGCATCACTGCCCACTGCTGCGCAACGCGCATGGGCAGCGACTGGCCAAGCGGACCGACGCGCTGAGCCTGCGTGCGCTGCGCGAGCGCGGGCTGACAGCTGCCGAAGTGCGGGCGATGTGGCAGATCGATGGGCGCGACCTGCACGATTGACGATTTTGCGCGATGATGGCGTGTCATAGAAAGTCCGATGAAGGCTGGTTTGAATCATGCACCTGTCACGGTTTCGTATTTCCCTACTGTCACTCGGTATCTTCCCGTCTCTCCTCGCCGGTGCGTACATCGCTCGTGCGCAGGACGCGCGCCCGAAGATCACTGGCATCTCCCACATGGCGCTCCACACCAGTGATCCCGTGGCGACTGAGCATTTCTACGGCGAGGAGCTGGGTGCGGCCAAAGAGTCCGATCCGGAAAATCCGCAGGGCACGGTATACCGCTTCAGCGCTGAGCAGTTTATCGAGGTGCTGCCGCTGCCGGCGCAGCATTCCATCTCGCGATTGGACCACGTGGCCTTCGCGACCACAGATGCTGCGGCTCTTCACGCCTACCTGATGTCGCATCACTACAGCGACATCGACGCCGTCACCAAGGGTTCCGATGGCAGCCAGTGGTTTTTCACGCGCGATCCGGAGGGCAACCGCGTGCAGTTTTATCAATCTGCGACGCATCCGTTCCATACCACCGATAGCCTGGTAAGTCCGCGCATCATCCATGTTGGTTTCTTGGTGAAGGACCGGGCGACGGAGGACCACTTCTACCGCGAGTTGCTCGGCTTCCGGCCGTACTGGTACGGCTCGATGCAACCGGGAAGGCTGGACTGGGTGGCACAGCAGGTGCCGGACGGGCATGACTGGCTGGAGTACATGATGACTGGGTCAGGCTCGGACTCCGGTCCTGCCGATGGGGTGGATGCGCGGCAGCTCGGCGTGATGAATCACTTCTCGCTTGGCGTACCGAACATGGAGAAGGCCGTGACGAACCTGTACGCCGACGACGCCATTCGCTTTAGTCCGCGGCATGATGGTCCAACGATGGGCAAGGACGGCAAGTGGCAGGCGAATCTTTACGACCCCGACGGCACGCGGGTGGAATTGATGGAGTTTCAGCCAGTCATCAAGCCGTGCTGCTCGGATTTCACGGCAGCAAGCCCGACGGACTGACCGGCACCAGGTACTAAGCCGCGGGCCGAGCCCAGGTGAACTGCTGACCGGCGAAGGGGGACGACCAGACCTCGTAGCCAATCTCGGAGAGCATTCGTGTAATCGGCACCGAAGTGTATTCACGATGGAAGCGATGCTCGGTTTCGATGGCGAATCGAATGGGCTTTTCTTTCAGCAGACGGAGAGCACCGGAGAGGACAGCAACCTCGGCACCTTCGACGTCCATCTTTACAAAGCGGGGAACTTCAAAGTCGCGGCAGGCATCCTCGAATGAAAGTGTCTCCACCTCCCGCACCTTCTGCTTGTCTTCGCACTGCGTGTAGCCAGCAAGGCCCGCTCCGAGCGTTCCGTCCATGCTGAACAAGGCCTTTCCAGAGTCTTTAGCGAGTGCCTTTTTTATGGGAATGACATTCTTGAGTTGATGAAGCTCGATGTTACGCAGAAGGAATTCGTGGGTGCCCTCGTCGGGCTCGAAAGCGTAGACCTTGCCGGTGGGCCCAACCATCTTGGCGAAAAAGTACGAAGTGGCTCCAGCGTGAGCGCCGACATCCCAGACCACGTCGCCCGGTTGCGGCTGGTATGCCGAGGTGTAAGCCTCCATCGAGTCTTCTTCAACCAGCCCCGGAGACCACAAGGACACGCCGCTTGCCTTGTACTGGTGCAAACCAGGCTTTGAAAAATCGAGAACCTCTATTTGCCCTTCGATCTCAGGCATCACCGTGTCGAAGACCTGGTCCCACATGTGCACGACAGATGGGAGCACCGGATAGTGACTCACCGGCAGAAGCATGCGCCGGGTCCCTTTTGACAGCGTCAGCTGATCTGTCGACGCCGCAACTTCGAATCCGCTCGCGCGTGCCTGAACCCGAAGAGCCGTCCGTAAGAGAGGATTGCGGGCTCCGAGCTTCAGTAAGGATTCGCGCAGAGATTCATAGAGGCTGGACATGCGAGTCCTGCATGCGATTCAGGCCGGGAAGGCTGCGATGAAAGCTTGCTTGACCGGCTGAGCGTAGCCACACGCGGGACAGAAATCCTCGCGCGAGGAGATAGTGACGCCGCAATGGATGCAAGGGACGGTCAGAGCTTCGTTAATCGCAGTCACATTGGACGACGGTGGAGGAGGTGTGGACTCCCAGGCAGCGCGTCTGGGTTCGACTGGGTCGGCCGGGGCAGATGTGAGCCCCAGCATCGAGGGATAGGCCGTCGTGGCGAACGGGATGTCCTCTTCCTCGCGGCGGCGCGGGCGGAAGGTCAGCCGCCCCAACGGTATGAAGATCAGGAGCACTGCCGCACCGGCAGCGTAGGCCATCCAGTGATACGGGGAAGCGAGAAGTCTGTCGAAATAAGGATGCAGCCAACTCAGGAGCTTCTCGAAGTAAGTGTGTAGTGAATCGAGGACAGTATGCATCGCGATCTCTCCCTTGAGGCTGTTCTCATCGTCCGGCTGCGCGACGGTGAAGGGGGAAGCGGTCTGGATGAGGCTAGCAGGTCAGACAAGCGCGCATAACAACGCTCGAGCCTGTGCCGGGGCCCCGTTTTGGCTTAGAGACAGGAAAGCACGCCAGGTTTGCCCGCAATGCGTTATTTATCGCCCGTATGTCGTCGGCCGGCGTAACAAAGTAGTTAAATTTCGGTGCTGCGCTGCCGGGCTCAGAACCAGGTCTGCTGCCGGTAACGCCGGTATTCGTCGCCAAACTTGGCTTCGAGGACTGCGGATTCCCTGCGTGCGCGCGCCACCTGCATCGGGACGACGATGATGAGCAGCAGCAGGAGCCACCAGGCAGGAATAAACATAGCGAGCCCGAGGAAGAAGAAGCAGCCAAAGACGTAGATGGGATTGCAGATGCGGGAATAAAGGCCCGTGGTGACCAGGCGGCTGGCTTTGGCGCGGATGGAGAAGGCGCGTCCCAGCTGAATCCGGGCCACCAGGATCAGCGAGAGGGACGCGAAGGCGATAATGGCGCCGGCCAGGCGGAGTGGCGGCCAGGGCTGGTGCAGGTAACGCGGACCGAGGATGCAGAGCGCGACAACGAGGAACGCTATAGAGAGGATGTTTGCCCTCATGGAATCGGTGAGGTCCGCTGCGCAGTTCGAAGCATGCGCTGGTGTTGGTGCATCTTTCCATTATCAACGATCGGCCAGAGCGTTTGAATGGCAGCACATAACCGGGTGCACGTTGCGGTGAGTGGCGCTTCAGGTATGCTCAACCCGGTTCGCATACGCCAGGCAGGTCAGATCGCACACATGCCACGCCCCAGGTTTCGAGTCGCACTCGTCAGGCTGCTTATGCTTTGGCCAGCTACGTGGCTTGCTGCGCAGAGCGTACCCACCGACAGTTTTCCGAGCCAGGGCCGCCGCGTCACGTACGAGGTTTTCGAGTCCCAGCGGGCAAACAGGACGCTGATTCTGCTGCACGGAGCAAGCGGTCCCGAGGGCTACCGGCCACAGGCTTCGTATTTCGCGGATCACGGTTATCGAACCCTGTTGCCGCACTACTATGACGCCGCCGGGAGCAAAGCTCGCAATACACAGAACTATGTGGCATGGGTTGGCGCGGTGTGCGATCTGATTGCGAAGGTGCGGCAATCGAACCCTACGGAAAAGATCTATCTGGTGGGCTATTCACTTGGGGCATCCGTGGCCCTGGCTGCTGGCTCACAGCGGGCATCAGTGGGGGCTATTGCGGATTGGTACGGCAGCCTGCCGGATAGCTTCTTTCGCTCGCTCAAGGGCATGCCGCCGCTGCTGATACTGCACGGCCAGGGCGACACCAACATCCCGGTCTCCAACGCACGGCAGCTCATCCGCCTCTGCGAGTTGGCTCATTTCACATGCGAAAGTCACATCTACGCGGACGGGGGACATGGCTTCATTGGAAAGGCGATGGCGGATGCGGACGCTCGGACGCTAGCGTTCTTCGCCAAACACTGAGGTCGATCCGGCGTTCTTGGGCAGACGCTATTTCGGGGCCAACGCAATGTCCATTTGATAGAAGCGGAAGTAGTTCTCCTCGCCGGGCGCGGTGATCGCCACGCTCCGGTAGCGGTCCAGCGCATCTGTAATGAAGGCGGCACGATCGCTCTCCGGCAGGTGCTGCGTCCACTCGATCATAGTGACTTGCATGCGCGCGAGGAACGCGTCGCGGGAGCCGAAGTCCCAGGCTTTGTCCGATATGCGGATACTGAGGACGCGGAAATCCTGCTGTTCGGCGAGGGCGGCGTACTGCTCGGGCGTGAGGTGCAGGAAGGGATCACGGAAGCCCTTGAAGTAGCCGGCCCAGCGAGGCGATTTGCGGGTGTCCTCGATGACATCTTCGATGCATGTGCGTTTCCCCTCGGGGACCAGACGTAGCTGAGCTTTGCCTTCCGATTTAAGGGCTTGGTGGATTCCCTGCAAAGGCAATGCCTGATCGGAGATCCAGTGCAAGGCGTTGAAGGAGACAACGACGTCGAACTCGCGCTTAAAGGGGAGATGGCGGGCATCGGCGACTGCGAACTGAAGATTGGGGTGATCGGCAGTCCAGTGCTCGTTCGCGAAGGCGATCATGTCAGCCGAGGCGTCTACGCCAAGCACAGAGCCCTGCGGGACGCGCTCGGCAACGGCAGCGGTGGTCTTGCCGTTGCCACAGCCGATGTCGAGGATGCGCTCCGTCCCCGTCACCGTGAGCAGAGACAACACCTCTTCGGCCATGGCGGCCTGGAGGGCGGAGAGCCGGTCGTATTCTGAGGCGTTCCATTCGGTCATGGCGGGTCTCCGCTGAGGGGTAGCTACGATCTTTCGGGAGAGTCGGGCTGGATTCTATCTGAAGCCCCGGATCGCGGGAGACAACCCACTTTCCACAATTGTGGAGTTCGCTGGGGGTTGAGAATCAGGTTACAACTGGCTTTTCACCCCTTGCAGTCGCAATCCTCGAGTCGCAACCCTGGAGTCGTAGTTTTCAGCATGTCGGATTTTGCCCAGAGCGTGAAGCAGCAGGCGGACATTGTCCGCGTGATTGGTGAGTACATCACGCTGAAGAAGTCCGGTGCGCAGAATTACTCCGGGCTGTGCCCCTTCCATGGCGAGAAGACCCCTTCGTTTTCCGTGCATGTGACGCGGCAGTTCTATCACTGCTTCGGCTGTGGGGTGTCGGGGGACGTCTTCAAGTTCGTGCAGGAGATCGAGAAGGTCGGCTTTCCGGAGGCGGTGAAGATCGTCGCCCAGAAGTGTGGGATCGCACTGCCGAAGCGGGAGTTCAACTCTCCCGAGGAGGCGGCGGAGAGCCGGCTGCGCGGACGGCTGCTGGAGCTTCATGAGCAGGCGACCGTCTTCTTTGAGGAACATCTGAAATCCGCGGAAGGCGCCAGAGCGCGGGAATATCTGACCGGTCGGGGGCTGAAGCCGGAGACCATTGCCAAGTTCCGCATCGGCTATGCGCCGGAGGGCTTCGGCGGCCTGCGCGACCGGCTGGCGGGCGCCGCCCCGGCAGAGGTGCTGCGAGCGTCGGGCCTGTTCAGCTACAAGGAACAGGAGGGCGAAGCGAAGAACGGCGCCGGCGGCCGGGCGTACGACCGCTTTCGCAAGCGAATCACCTTCCCCATCTGCAATGAGGGAGGCCGGGTCATCGCGTTCACAGCGCGGGCTCTGGATGCGGACGATAAGGGCGGCCCGAAATACCTGAATTCACCGGAGACCGCGCTTTATTCGAAGGGCCAGGTGCTCTTCAACCTGGACAAGGCGCGGCAGGCGATCCGGCAGCAGAACTTTGCCCTGCTGGTAGAAGGGCAGATGGACTGCATTTCGGTCTTTGCCGCGGGGGTGACGCCGGTGCTGGCGACCAGCGGCACGGCCTTTACAGACCAGCAGGCACGCCTTCTGCGGCGCTACACCACGCGGCTGGTGGTGAACTTCGACCCGGATACGGCCGGTGCGAATGCGGCCGAGAAGTCGATTGCGCTGCTGACGGAAGAAGGCTTCGAAGTGCGGGTTGTGACGCTCGAGGGGGGCCTCGATCCGGATCGTTTTGTGCGCGAAAGGGGCGTACAGGCATATGCGGAGGCGCTCAAGGGCGCGGCTCGGCACTCGGATTACCTGATTGAACGCGCGCGGAAGCTTTTCCCCGTGCGGACTCCTCAGGGCAAGGTGGAGGCGGTGAACTTCCTGCTGCCGCACATCCGGCGGATGCCGCATGCGATTGTGCGGGACGAGTTTGCCCAAGATGCAGCGCAGAAGCTGGGAATCGACTCAGCCCTGCTTCGCCAGGAACTGAAGCAGGCGGCGGCGAAGCGGCAAGGGCAGATTCCCGCGCTGAGGATGTCGAATCTTTCCGAATGCGAGCGGGTGCTGCTGCGAGCGCTCGCGGGTCAACCGGACGGCGAGACCTTTCTTCGAGCCGTGGAGGCCATGACGTCGCAAGCCGAACATTTTGAAGGGCTTGGTATAGTCACAGTACTCGAGGAGCTGGCCCGGCGGGGGGAGCTTGACCCTCTGGAGGCTGTGGGGGCGCAGGCACGGGGAATGGTGGCGCAGCTCCTGATGCGGGAGAGCGAGCCTGTAACTCGGCACGAGCTGGAGTCGGCCCTGCTAACGCTGGAACAGCACACCGTGGAGCATCGGCAACGGCAATTGCGGGGCGCGATCGCCGAGGCGGAGCGCAAAGGGGACCTTGCAGGGGTCACGGCGCTGATCACGGAGCGCATGGAACTCGATCGGCGACTGCGTGAGCTGGACCGGCGGTTGGGAGAGCTTCTCGGCCAGGAGTAAAGCTGGATTACGCGATGAAACGAAACGGCCCAAAGTACATCTAACTGTTAAGGATAAAGGCGACTGCGGCACGAAACTGAGTAGGCAGCGTGATATCCTAATTTTCTCTGTCTTGAAGAGTGCGTCCACCAGCCCGCACGATGCCTGTCCGGCCGCGGGAATTGCCAGCATAGGATGGCCCGTATCGCGCATCTTCACTCATAGATAGGAACGGGTTTGTCCACACACAAACCGGCACAGCAAAAATAGCTGCGCCAGCGGCGAAATAACGCGGGGAGACGAGACGCGCTTTGGCGATTGAAGACAAGTTCGAAGACGATATCCAGAAGTTAATGGATCAGGGCAAGGAAAAGGGCTACCTCACCTATGGTGAGGTGAACGACCTGCTGCCGGACAATATGCATTCGGCGGATGACCTTGACGATCTCATTACAACGATCAACACGCAGGGCATAGACCTGCTTGAAGGCGAGCCCAAGTTTGCCGGGGAGAAGTTCGACGCGGAGCACGCCGAAGAAGGCGACGACGTTGAACTGGACCTGACACCGGGAACGCTTGAGAAGACGAACGACCCCGTCCGCATGTACCTGCGCGAGATGGGTACAGTGCCACTGCTGACGCGCGAGGGCGAAGTCGAGATTGCCAAGCGCATCGAGCGCGGCCAGCTGCGCGTGTTGAAGGCGATCTCGCGGTCGCCCATTGTGATTCGCGAGGTTGTCGGGCTCGGCGAAGACCTCAAGCGCGGCGTGCGGAACATCAAGGAAGTGGTGATCTTCGACGAGGAGGAGATCACGGAAGAGGTGCTGCAGGCGCGCGTGAAGGCCACGGTTGCGCGCGTGGACGCCCTCGTCAAGCACCAGAAGAAGGCGCAGGCGCTCCTTGAGAAGTTGGAAACCATCAACCCAAAGTCCAAGGCCAGGGAGCATCGCAAGACGCGCTGGCTGATGGGGCGCGAGCGCGTGCAGGTATCGCGCATTGTGCGCGAGCTGAAGTACACCAACGCCGAGCGCAAGCGGTTGCTCGACAAGGTAAACAAGACGGTTGATTCGATGCGCACGCTGGAGCGGCAGATCAAGTCGCTCGAGCAGAAGCACGACTCCTCAAAGAGCGAAGAGCTGCGCAAGGAGTACCGCCGGCAGCAACGCAACTGCAAGACGGACCTGGACCACCTGGAGACGGAGATTGGGGTCTCGATCGCCGATCTGAAGCGCACACAGCGCGAGATGATCCAGGGCGACATGGACGCCGAGCGGGCGAAGCGTGAGCTGATTGAAGCCAACCTGCGTCTCGTGGTATCGATCGCGAAGAAGTACACGAACCGCGGCCTGCAGTTCCTGGATCTGATCCAGGAGGGCAACATCGGCCTGATGAAGGCCGTTGATAAGTTCGAGTACCGTCGCGGTTACAAGTTCTCGACCTACGCAACGTGGTGGATCCGGCAGGCGATCACGCGTGCGATTGCCGACCAGGCGCGGACTATTCGTATTCCTGTGCACATGATCGAGACCATCAACAAGCTGATCCGCACCTCGCGGCAACTGGTGCAGGAGTTGGGCCGCGAGCCTACCTCAGAAGAGATCGCCAAGCGGATGGACATCCCTGTGGCAAAGGTCCGCAAGGTACTGAAGATTGCGCAGGAACCGATCTCGCTCGAAACGCCAATCGGCGAAGAAGAAGATTCCCATCTGGGCGACTTCATCGAAGACCGGCAGGCAGTCTCGCCGTCCGAGGCGGTGATCAGCGTGAACCTGAAGGAGTACACCTCGCAGGTGCTGCGTACTCTGACCCCGCGCGAAGAGCGCGTGATCAAGATGCGCTTCGGCCTGGAGGACGGCTCCGAGCACACGCTGGAAGAAGTCGGCCAGAGCTTCCAGGTGACGCGCGAGCGCATCCGGCAGATCGAGGCGAAGGCGCTACGCAAGCTGCGGCATCCTTCGCGGTCGCGGCGGCTGAAGGCGTTCGTGGATGGGGTGAAGGAGATCTAAGCGCCACAACGAGTCAGGCAAGAGGGAGCCTTCCGGCTCCCTCTTCTGTTTTGCGACTGCTTTGAATATTCAGTTCTGGTCTTCGTCGCTGAAGCAAACGGTGCCCTCATACCGGAGCACAACCTCGTTCTTGGTTGTGTCGATTGCACCCCACGCGAACACCTTCCCTTTAGCGTGTGCGAATCTGCCGGTTCCGCCATTGATGACCACACCATCGGCATAGGTGGCGGCATACAGTCCGGGCTGGCCGCTCGGGTAGCCAGTCGCGTCGGCAGGCTGCGCCAGGATGGTGTCGCCTTGCGTCGTGACCCAGTGGTGTTGATTGTGAAGGGTGAGCACCCCGCCAGGGCCTGGAGTGAGCTTGAGCACGGTCACGCCGATCCCGCCGCCCAGGTCTCCTGTGGCTGAACCGAACGTCGTTGTGGAGCTCAGGAAGTTCGTTACGATACCCCCGCCAACATGCTGGCAAATCGGGTCGGCCCATGCCAACAGGTTGGAAGCGGCGATCACCGCCAGGAATAGAGCTTTGCGCATAATCCTCTCCTTGAACTGCCCTCATAGTGCTGGGTGGCAGTCTTCAGGCCGCGGCTCGGCTGTGCCCCGAGTGAACATCACCGGAGTTGTTGGCGCCGTAACTGGCGTTGTCCTACACTTGGCGAGCCCGAGTGCAACGCGGCTTGATGCCCAAGATTGATGGATCCGCCGCGAGAAATCCTTTGGGAAGTCCAAGGTTTTTCTATCTTCTTCGGGGGCCTCTCAAGATAGGGGGAATGGTTGATCGATCAGCCGCACCGCCGATACAGTTTTGGCCCCTTCCATCTTGACGCCGACCAGCATCAGCTGACCGCCAAGGGTGAGGCTATCGCCCTGCCGCCCAAGTGTTTCGACCTGCTCTGCCTTCTGGTGAACTCACCGGGACAACTGTTAGAAAAAAATGGCCTCATGCGCACTCTCTGGCCCGAAACATTCGTTGAAGAGGCCAATCTCTCCAATCTGATCGCCCTTTTGCGGAAAGCACTTGGCGATTCCCCTGCGTCGGCGCAGTACATCCGAACCGTGCCCAAGCTTGGATACCGGTTCGTCGCGCCAGTCAGCAGTCTGTGGGCGCCAGCGAACGCAACGCAGAGAAGCCGGCCGGCCAGCCAACGGCCCATTCGCATTCTCGTTTTTCCGTTTCGCCGCGGCCTCGGGATTTCCGACGTCGAACATCTGGCTTACAGCCTGCCCGAAGCTATATCGACAACGCTTGCCGAAATGAACATGTTCACCGTGAGGAGCGTGCAGCTAGGCATGCGCTTCGATCCTGTGCACTGGGATCCGGAACAGGTAGGGAAAGAGGCTGAAGTCGACGTGATTCTCAGCGGCACACTGGACGGTTGCGGAGATGGCGGGATCCACGTTGTCACGAACCTCATTGATGCGCCAAAGGGCACTCTGCTGTGGTCGAAGGCATGGGATGTGGATGCGAACGATCTGTTCCGGTTTCATCAGTCCGTGGTTCATCTGCTGGTTCGCAGCCTTATCCGAGGTGTGCGTGACGACAGCACTATCGACGCAGTGATCGATGCACCATCCAACCCGGAGAGTTACGACCTCTACCTGCGAGCCAACCAGATCGCTATTGCTCTGGATCGCACGATAGAAAATATTGCTCTGGCACGAGATTTATATCTCGAGTGCGTTCGCAAGGATCCTGGCTACGCTCCGGCCTGGGCACGTTTGGGTCGTTGTTACCGGCTCCTGCTGAAGGCTCAGCCCAAAGCCGCAATGGACGGCCGGGCGGCGCTCCAGGCACTAGAGCGTGCCTTCGAACTGAACCCCGACCTAGGCGTTGCCCACAATGTGTGCACATCCATTCAGGCGGATGCGGGTCAGGCGGAAGGTGCCATGGTTCGCCTGCTGCGCCGGGCTGAATCGCACGACAGCGATCCGGAACTCTTCTGCGGATTGGTACAGGCCTGCAGATATTGCGGCCAGCTCGAAGCCTCGCTCGCGGCTCATCGACGAGCAATGGAGCTCGACTCGAACATGCGCACCAGCGTCGCCCACACATATTTCGTTCTGGCCGATTATGAGCAGGCTCTGTATTGGTATGGAACGGGCCATCCAGGTCTGTACATGGACGCAGTTGCACTGGCAACGATGGGTCGAGATCAAGAGGCTTCCGCATTGCTGTGGAGCCGGAAAGATATGTTCCGCGCG
>DASZGZ010000129.1:0-3849 GCA_035938355.1 Acidobacteriaceae bacterium | reverse complement strand
CCCCACTGCTTCAAAAAGCTTCTTGCTGCAGGGCGCGGCGAGCAAGTATTCTCGGCTACGCGCACCCACCTCTCCCAATAACTGCAATGAACCGTTTTCACGGCGCGATGTGAGCGGCCGGCCCGGCGACCTGCGGACAATTGCCGGGGGTGGAACTCGAGAAGGCGGGGCTGTTCCGGGTTGTCACGACGCAGGGCAGTCATCGACGTAAGGAGAGCGGCTTGCGGATAGTTCGCGGAAGGCGTCGAAGAGAGAGCGGGCGAGTGAGCAACGCGCTGCGCTTGCAGATTCTGTTTTCGCTGCTTTGCTGGCTCTCATTGATGGCGGCAGGAGTGCACGCCGATACCTTCAAGGCGCCCAGCCCGGGCAGCGGCTCGGTCGAGATCAGCGGCCCATGGCAGTTCCATACCAGCGATGACATGGCGTGGGCGAACCCCGCCTATGACGACTCGCAGTGGGAGCTGATCCGCGGCGACGATACGTGGGGAGCGCAGACCCATCCTGGCCATACGGGGTTTGCGTGGTATCGGAGGGGCATCCACATCACGGGCGCGAACAAGTCGCTGTCGATCCTTATGCCGCCGGTGGATGATGCTTACGAGCTGTACTGGAACGGAAAGAAGGTTGGCACCTATGGCGGTCTGCCGCCGCACGCGCAGTGGTGGGGAAACGGCCATAGCGTCGTGTATCCGATTCCTGTGGATGCGGCTGGCAACGCGGACGGCGTCCTCGCAATTCGTGTGTGGAAGGCCCCATTGTCGTCGACCGATCAATCGACCTCCGGTGGCCTGAATGCCGCGCCTGTCATTGGTGACAGTACGGTTCTGGCGATGCAGGCGATGGAACCGCGATACAAGCAGGAGCGGCAGCGGATGCCTGGTTTTCTGATGGCAGCGGCGATCTTTGTGGCCGGGCTGATCGCTTTGCTCCTGTACCTGCGCGAGCGCACGCAATGGCTGTATCTATGGCTTGCGATCTACCTGCTGGCGGACGGGCTGATTGGTTTCAGGCGCCTGGACGCGATGAACTATGGTCTGGGTTTTGTAACGCTGCAGGTGTATCTGCAGTTTGTGGAGAGCGCTCAGGACATCTCGCTCTGGCTTTTGCTGCTTACACTTTTCGGACTGAGCGGTGAAGCTCGGTGGCGGCGCTGGACCAAGATTCTGGCGACGATTTATCTGACGTCCCAGGTGGTTGACATCGCGACATTTTTCCCGTGGCAGTATGCCGGTCCAGGATTGCAATGGACGGACGCGGTTACTACAGGGCTTTACACGCTGGCGCCGCTCTTCATCTTTTTCATTGTCGGCTTCGGGCTGGCACGAAGAAGGCAGATGACGCTGTGGCCGCTGGCCATCGCCGCGTTTCTTTACGGCGCCTATAACATGACGTTCCAACTCTCCGGACAGGGCCGGCGATTCACGCACTGGACGCTGATCGAACATATGCAGACCTGGGGCATCCATGTGGGCGCTTACACCTTCAGCGCACCATTCCTGCTGGATCTGTTGCTATTTATTGTTCTGCTGTTCACGGTTGCGCGTCATCAGTTCATGGAGCGACGGCGGCAGTCGCAGATCGAACTGGAGGTGAGGTCGGCGCGCGAGGTGCAACACGTGCTGATTCCGGAGGAGACACCGGCGATTCCGGGCTTTTCCATCGCCAGTATTTACAAGCCCGCGTCCGAGGTGGGCGGCGATTTCTTCCAGGTGATGCCGCAGGCCGAGGGCGGGGCGCTGATCATCGTGGGCGATGTGAGCGGCAAGGGTCTGAAAGCGGCGATGACGGTCTCGCTGATCGTGGGCACGCTGCGCACGCTGGCCGATTACACGCAGAGCCCGGCGGAGATTCTGCGCGGATTGAACCGGCGGCTGATCGGCAGGATCAACGGTGGCTTTGTGACCTGCCTGGTGCTGCACCTCGGGGCCAACGGCGAGACAACAGTCGCGAATGCGGGACATCTTGCTCCATATCGTGACGGCAAAGAGCTGGCGGTGGCTGGCTCGCTGCCTTTGGGGCTTTCGGTGCACACGGTCTATGACGAAGTGACATTCCGGCTGCATGAGGACGAGACGCTGACGGTGTTTACAGACGGCATCGTGGAGGCGCGCAACAGCCGGGGAGAGCTTTTCGGCTTCGAGCGACTCTCCGATCTGCTGGCAACGCATCCGGATGTGGGCAAGATTGTGGACGCAGCGGAGAGCTTCGGCCAGCAGGACGACATCACGGCGGTGTCGATTACCCGGCATCCCGTAGGCGAACGGAAGGCCGCGACCGTGAGCCTGACCGCACAGATTGCGACAGCGTGAAGGAGCGCGTGAGTATGGCGACTGTCTCGACAGATACAAACTACCCGGCAAACTATGCGTCCGCGCAGGTGGACATCGTCGATCTGCAACAGCAGGTAGCGCGGCTGCAGGCGCTGCTCGAGACCTCGCGGCAGGTGCATGCGACGGTGCGACTGGACGAGCTGCTAAACACGGTCCTGCGCATTGTGGTGCGCGAACTGGAGTTGCCGGGCGCGCTGATCACGGAGCCCTATCTGACGTATGGCGCGATGCCGGCGGAGCCGTGGGAGGGCTGCCCGCGGTTTCCGCTCAAGACCAAGGACGGTCATCTGCTGGCAGATCTGGTGGTGGCGCCGCCGGTGGGCCGCGAGCTTTCTATTTATGAGCAGGATTTCCTGGAGGGCCTGGCACTGCAGGCCGGCGTGGCGCTCGAGAATGCGCGGTATCACGAGCGCAACCTGGAGTGGACGCGGGTGCAGCGGGACCTGGAGGCAGCAAGACTGATCCAGCGCAGCCTGCTGCCGCAGCAGATGCCGCAGATTAAGGGGTACTCGATTGCCGTTCGTTCGACTACCTGTTACGAGGTGGGCGGCGACTATGTCGATATTGTCGAACTGCCGGGGGGACGGCAAATCATGGCGGTGGCGGACGTTGCTGGTAAGGGACTGGCCTCCTGCATCGTCGGCACTGCGTTCCGCTCGGCGTTTCGCGCCATTGCCACAGCGGACGTGCCGCTGGCTGAGCTGGCCGCGCGGCTGAACGAACAGCATTATGCTGAAGGCGAGGAGGCGCGCCAGCGGTATGTGACGGCGATCTTTCTCAGACTGGAGCCGGTTGCTCATCTGCTGGAAGTGGTGAATGCGGGACATAATCCGGGGTTCCTGTTGCGGGGGGGCAGCGCGCAACAGATTGCGGCGAGCGGCACGCCCATTGGCCTGGTGCCGGGCATGCGGTATTCCGCGGAACAGTTTGCTTTTCCCGCCGGATCGAGGCTGCTCTTTTACACCGACGGACTGACGGAAGTCTTTCAGGGCGAGGACGAATTCGGGACGGACCGTCTTCTGCGAGCGTTTGGACAATGCAAATCAAACGAAAGCGGCGCCATTCTCGACTCGCTATGGCAGGAGTTGAACGATTTTTGCGGCGGCGCACATCAAGAAGATGATATGACTGCACTTGCACTCCTGAGAGTGCAGACCTAACGAGGACCACACATGGTCAACTTGAATGGGAAACCGGTTGAGCTGCGCGTGCCTTCCCGCATGGGTTACGAGAAGGTTGCGATGGGTACAGCCGCGAGCGTGGCGAAGCTGATGGGCTTCCCCGACGATCGGATTGAAGATCTGAAGACGGCGATTGCCGAGGCCTGTATCAATGCGATCGAACACGGGAACCAGCTGAACGAGAACCTGTGCGTGGGCGTGACTCTCTCAGCCCATGACGACACACTCGAAGTCAAAGTACTGGACGATGGCAACGGCATCTCGAAGCTGCCTTCCAAGCCGGACATCGACCGCAAGGTGCATGGCGAGGAAGACCCGCGCGGGATGGGGATGTTTTT
>DASZGZ010000128.1:0-9275 GCA_035938355.1 Acidobacteriaceae bacterium | reverse complement strand
GGCCTGACATAGGACCTCTGCAGCTCTCGGAAGTGTGTCCACCGGCCTGTCGCCCGCACTCGCAGCAACGGAGATAAACCTTGCCGGGACATTCGATTGTAGCACTCGGGCGGGGGACGCAGCATCGCGCAGCGAGGCCTCCTTGTGACCTGGTCAGGGATCGCAGAAAGCGAAAGGCCACCGCTCGATTCGAGCGATGGCCTTCGTGAACAGCTGACCTGATCTATCGCTACCAACTACCAGTGATAGAAGGTCATCTTGTGGACATAGAGGGTGACCGATCCACTCCCCTTGCTCAGGCCGTCGATCTGGACGTTGGTCAGCAGCGTCCCCTTGGCCCAGCCCAGGCTCTCACTGGCAGGGTTAGTCGTGTTGCTGAAGACGCTATGCGTGTTATCGAAATTCACCCAATCGTGCGTCACATTGCCGTTGTTATCGCGGTGATAGCCAATCTGGATGTGATGCCACGTATTTGCCGCCCAGGTCAAAGTGTTGCAGGGAACATTCGACGGCTTCCAGTGGTCCGAGCCATTTGTAATTACGGTGTATTCCCAGGTCTTCGAGTCGCTGGAGCACTGGGTGTTGAACATGATCGTCTTGCCGTCCGAAGTTACCTGGTTGAGATCCAACTCCAGATTTTGCAGATGACTCGGATCGGTGACGTAGACGTAGGTATCGAGCGCGAAATTCATCGCCGTGGGATCGTTGTCGAAGGAAACGTGAAACCGCTGACCCCCTCCACTCGCATAGGTCATATAAAACTCGCGCGCATCGTCATAGGAGGGTGTCTTTGCGGGATAGACCATCGAGCCTTGCGATGAGCCGGGCGTGCCGGTGTCGTGTTGGTCCGCCCAGGCGCTCAAGCCATCCAGGTTCGCGGAGGCAACAGCGTTGGAGGGCAGCGAACTGAGCGTGCCGGAACCCGAGGAGCCCGAACTCCCACCGCCGCTGGACGTACTACCGCCGCCTATCGTGAACGTGGAGCTCACCACGGGGCAAATGACGCCACCGCTTAGCCAGGACTTGAAGTGAATCGTGTGGGTTCCGGAGGCGATAGCAACTCCGGTAGCGTCAATAACGGAAACAGACGATCCCGCGAACAGGGTGGGATTGTTATCGATCGAGTAGTCGAACGATACCGGTGCTTTTCCGTTGCATCCGGCGTTGTGAGCCTCCACCAATATGGGAGATGAAAGGCCCTTGGCTCCATTGACCGGGCTGGTGACCGTGATGCCCGCGCCGCTGGCCGGAGGAGTGGAACCTGACGATCCGCTACTGGATCCGCCGGATACCGTAAATGTAGTGCTGATGGTCGGGCACTCGCCGCTGCTTACCCACGATTTGTAATGGATGGTATGGGTACCGGCCGCCATGGCTGTGGTGGTGTCAATGTCGTTGAGCGTGACGCCTTTGACCAGCGTGGAACTATTGTCGATCGAATAGACGAAAGCCGTGGGCGTCAGGCCGTTGCATCCTACGTTGTGTGCGCGCACCCACACCGGAGACGAAACCGTAGTGCCATTCACCGGGCTTGCCACGGTAATATCTGCTCCGAATGCTGATTGGCTCAGTGCGAACCCGGAGAACGCTATAACCAGGAACGATCTGAGGCGGGAATGTAACAAGCATCCAAAAAATGAATAAAACGGTCTTTCAATAAACAATGCATCTCTCCTGGCCTGAAAGCACACGCCTGGTTGCTAGCTTCGCATCGAGTGCGAAACTATCGAATGCTGGCGCGCATTACACAGCAATGCACTACGATCCTCCCGGCTTAAACGAAGAGGGTCGATTCAGCAAAACAAATGTTGATGAGTCGCACTTATCGAAGGCAGGCACAAACGCTGACCGATCTGCAAATCAGGAGCAGCGTGAATCGAAATGAGCGCAGCCCCCCCGCCGGCAATAGCGGTGCGGCCGCTCTCGAATCTCGTTTCTTTAGGAAAAGCATCCTTTGAAACGGGAGAGTTATCGTGTGATTTCTATTGCGAATAATACATACTTGGCCGCAATTACAACGCACTGAAGCAAATTATTTTTCTAAATAAAATGCTTGCGCAAGAAAGCGCGTTATCTCGGTGCGCCATTTCTACTCTCCGTAGATAGAACAATTTTCGCGGCCTGACTGAGCCAACAAACTCCGCCGCATTTGCGAAGCACACCTAAAGCCGCGACCTACGCACCTTCCTTCGATTCCTGACGAACTTTGAGCCCTTGCAGGATGAATGTGAAAAAAAGACGGATGCTTTCCGTGACCCGCAGATCCACCAATTCCCAATTGGGCACTCCTATAAGCCAGTGAGATCCGCCCCCTCATCGATTCGAACCACAGGACAAAGCCGTCCGATGCACAGGCCGACCAGCAGACCAGCCCGGTGAACAACCTGCATGGGCGCCTCCGTTGCATCCTTCAAATTTTCCTGACTGTCGATCCAACTTCGACTTATGCTGGTCAGGCTCTTCGCACAAGCTCTGCGTTGCCACCGCCTCCCTCTTCCCTCCCCCTCGTGGTTTCGCTCGCTTCGCGATTTGCGTGACTCGGGTATGGTTGCGAAGGTCCGGTAAACGCCGAAAGGATGCGCATGAAGGGAAACGTGAGGTCTCGATTAGAATTCTGTCGCGCGCTCGTGACAGCCATCGCTCTCTGCGGCGCCCTCACGGCGTCAGCTCAGATGAAGCAGACCAGAACGATTGAGATCGGCGAATTCAGCCAGCAGGTGCACCTCTCGCTTGAGGTCGGCGACACGCTGCGTGTTGTGCTTCCCTCGACGCCTTCCACTGGCTACAGCTGGCACGTCGCCGGCGCGAGCACCGTGCTCAAGGCGAAAGGCTCCGGCATCACGCCCGCGCCGCAGAAGAATGTCGGTGGTGCCGGAAGGCAGAGCCTGGTCTTTGTGGCGGCGGCAACCGGGCGAGACGACCTGATGCTCAACTACAGCCGGCCATGGGAGAAGGGCAAACCGGCAGCGCGTCAATACACGATCGGAGTGACGGTAGCTGGTGCGGGCGCGGGCAATACCGCATCGCCCGTCCAGGTAGCCGGAGGCGTCCTGCAGGGTACCTACAGCGGCAAGCTGCCCTGCGCGGACTGCAGCGCACTGCTTATGTCAATAGCCTTCTATGCCGAGGGATCGCCGCAATCACCCGCCGGATATTACGTGCGCACCGGCACCTACATGGGAGCGCCGAAGGGCAACGTGGTTTCGATAGACGCCGGCCACTATCTGCTGCAAAAGGGCACGCCGGATACGCCGGACCGGACCGTACTCAGCTTGCAGTCCAATACGTCGGACAACCTCGAGAGCTACCTGCTTCAGGGCGATAGTCTCGTACCGCTGGACAGCGACGGCAATCCCATCCATGCGCCCTTCGATATGAGCCTGAAGAAGCAGCCTTAGCCGAACTGGGCAAGGATGTGATCGCTCGCATCACATGCTCTACCATGAAGAGATCTCGTCCCCAGATCGAAGAGATCTCGCCCCCAGAACTATGTCTGAACTATCCCACCTACGTGAACAGATCGAGCTCATTGCGCGGCACGAACAGGATTTCCTGGCTCGCCGCACTGGTTCGGAACGTGTCGGAGATGCGATCGGGGCTTCGATCGGCAGCCTATGGTTCATCGGCTTTCATGTCTGCTGGATAGGAGCATGGATAGCGCTGAACACATTGCATCTCACCCATCACTTCGACCCGAAGCCCTTCCCTCTGCTGGATAGCGTCGTTGCCATTGAAGCGATCTTTCTCGCGAGCTTCATCGTAATGCGGCAAGGCCGTCTCGGCCGGCGATCGGATGAGCGAGATCACCTCATCCTGCAAATTCTTATTCTGACGGAGCGTGAGATCACCGCCGTCCTCGGCATCGAGCGCCAACTCGCCACGCGATTGGGCCTCAAGAACGTGGCAACAGACGAGAATATCGAGCGGTTGAGCCAGGACACGCCCATCGACGAAATCAGCCAGAAACTGCAGGAGCATCTGCCCGACTCCTGAAATCCCCGCGAGACAACAGCATTCCCGTACTCAAACTGACTGGCGCCTTTCCGCGTCTCCGGTGTTCTCTCAGAGCCGCTTCGGCTTTCGGAATGCGTAGATGACAGCAAGAATCGGCGGCGCCAGCAGAACACCCCAGAACGGGGTGATGGGGTTGAAGGCCAGCACCAGCGGAACCAGGATCGACGCCCACAACGGCACCCGCGCCATCCGCTTCATCAGCCAGGGCTGCAGCACCAGCTGGTCGATCACCACAATGATCGCGTAGATACCCAGCAGGAACGCCAGCCGGTCATAGTCCTTGCCCTGAAACAGGATGGACAGCACGGGCCCGATCAGCGCGATCACGCCGCCGATATTCGGCACGAAGGCCATCAGCCCTGCCACCAGTGCCCACGCCGGCGCCAGCGGCACGCGCAGAATCTCGAGGCCGATCAGCCACAGCACCGCAACACACAGCGCCTCAATCGAAACAGCGCGCCACCAGTTCACCAGCGCGGTGCCGGCGGTACGCAGATGCTGCCCGGCCGATGGCCGTCCGCTGATGGTCGGAGCCGCCTGTTCTATAACAGCCGGCTGCGTCTTCGCGTAGCCGATTGGTTGCTCTGGACGGACCTCTGGACGCACCTCGGGGAGCTCAATGACAGGCGGCTGCGCCGGTTCGTATGGCACAGGCGCTGTCGGCTCGTCCTTTGGCTGAGGTTCATCGTCCATTTGGCTTGCCCACTCCTTCGCGTCCCTCGCTTAGACTCTGGAAACGGATGAACTGATGTTCTTCTTTAGACGGCCGACGGCGCAACGCATCGATCGCTTTCGCCAAATGGCGACGCGAGAGACCTTCTCGTATCCGGAGGTCGGTGCGACGCTCAAGGGCGAGATTCCCGAACGATACAACCTGGACCACAATCGAGTCCGCCTGGGTGAGGGTGCAGTCACCTTCGAGCGTGCCTCTGCAGCGCTCTGCGAGTGGAAGATGTTTGACATTGGGTGGGTCGAGTTGCTGCATCCGCGTGGCCCTGCCGGTGCCGGACAGACGGTGCTCGTGCTGGCACGCACGTGTGGTCTCTACTCGCTTAGTGCCAGTCGCGTGATCGGGATGATCGAGGATGAAAGCGGCCACGTGCGGCGGCGCGGCTTCAGTTATGGCACACTCCAGCACCATGTGGAACGAGGCGAAGAGCGCTTCAGCATCGAGCACGATCTGAAAGATGACTCGGTGTGGTACGACATACTGGCATTCTCCGTTCCACAGCATCCGTTTGCACGGATCGCCCATCCGCTTTCCCGAGCCGCACAGCGCCGTTTCGCTGGGGACTCAAAGGCGGCAATGCTGCGCGCAATCTTCTGACTTCTCGAAGCAGACACCCACTTTGTTACCCTAAAAGTATGAAATTCGGCGTCCTCGTCTTCCCCGGCTCCAACTGCGATCACGACACCTACAACGTCATCGAGCAGATTGCGCACCAGCCGGTCACCATGCTCTGGCATGAATCCGAAGACCTCCAGGGCTGCGATGCCATCCTGGTGCCCGGCGGCTTCGCCTACGGCGACTACCTGCGCACGGGCGCCATCGCACACTTCGCGCCGGTCATGCAGTCGGTCAAGCGCTTTGCCGCCTCGGGCGGCCTGGTGCTCGGCATCTGCAATGGCTTCCAGATCCTCTGCGAGTCCGGCCTCCTGCCCGGCGCGCTGATGCGCAATGCCGGCCTGAAGTACATCTGCAAGCAGGTGCACCTGCGCACCGAAACTACCGACTCGCCCTTCACCAATGCGCTCAGCAAGGGCCAAGTGCTCCAGATCCCCATCGGCCACATGGAAGGCAACTACTTCTGTGACGAAGCGACACTGGCGGCGCTAAAGCGCGAAGACCGCATCGCCTTCCGTTACGTAACGCCGGCCGGCGAGATCACGGCGGAAGCCAACCCCAACGGCTCGCTCGACAACATCGCCGGCGTGCTCAGCGAAGGCCGCAACGTGCTCGGCATGATGCCCCATCCGGATCGCTCGAGCGAATTGCTGCTGGGCTCCGCCGACGGCTTCCCCATCTTCCAATCCATGATTGCGGCGTTGAGTGGAGCATCCGCCGGGGCCGCCAAATAGCATGATCGATATCCACCATCACCTCCTCCCGGGGCTGGACGATGGCGCCCGTAGTCTGGATATCTCGCTGGCCATGGTCGAGATGGCCATCGCCGATGGCATCACGCACATCGCATGCACCCCCCACGCCAGCCATCACTACTTCTTCAGTCCGGAGCGCAACGCCGCGCTCTTCGCGGAGCTGCAGGACGCCGTCAATCGGAAATTCGGCGAGCAGGCGATCACGCTCGGCCTGGGCTGCGACTTCCATCTGATGTTCGACAACATCGAGGACGCGCAGCGCCACCCCACACGCTACACCATCAACGGCCACAACTATCTCCTCGTTGAGTTCCCGGACACCGCCATCTCCCCCAACACCGCGCAGACCTTCTACCAGCTCTCGCTCTCCGGCATGACGCCCATCATCACCCACCCGGAACGCAATCTCATCCTCGCCCGCCAACCCGATCGTATGCTGGAATGGCTGAAGGCCGGGGCACTTATCCAGGTAACGGCCAGTTCGCTCACCGGGCGATTCGGCCAGGCGGCGGAACAGGCTGCCTTCTGGCTGATGGACCATCACTGGGTCCACTTCCTCGCTACCGACGCGCACAATACCGAATCCCGGCCGCCGCTGCTGCGGCCTGCATTCGATCTAGTCGCTGAGCAGTATGATCTTGCGACCGCGGAGCGGCTCTGCATTGCGAATCCTCGCGCTGCCTTTTATGGCGATGCGCTTCCTTCGCAACCGGAGCCGGCCACGCCCCATGGTGCGGACTCGCGCCGTCGCCAGGCCGGGAAATCGAGCTTTTTCGGCCGACTCTTCGGCCGTTGATTCGGAGCTCACCCTTACCATCGTCACGGTTCATTCCGGTGGGTCCCCTGCCCATTTCGGTGTATGGACCCTCCGCCCAACCCACCGTAGCCTGATAGCAAAGTTAGCGAAAACTTTCTGAATTTTTTACGTCTCCTTCAGAGAAGTTCACGCAACATTTGCGGGAGCGCTTCAATATAAGAAAAGGGACCCGAGCCAAGAGGTCCCGGAATTGGTGTACTTTGACCGTTCTTTCGGTAGCAGGCAGCAACAGTAGCCGTTCTCCGTTCGGTGGGGTGCGCGCGTGAGCGATTTCCTCGCGACGGCCCTCGGCCTTGCCTTCACATTAGTCGTCTGTTTGCTGGCCCTGCAGGCCATCCTTGGCCCCTGGTTGCGTCGCCGCGTTCCGAAGACCGACCCGGGTCGCTCTGACCTTAAGCACACCTCGCACCTCCAGACGCACGCCGCCCGGCCCGACACCACGCCCGTCCACACCAGCTAGCCGCGGGCGAGTCCCGGGCACCGCTTCTCCACCGCACGCACTGTGCGACGATGGGTCTACCCCATGTCCCAGTCGTCCCGGCCATCTCTCTTTCGAAACATTTCCTCGCCGGAAACTGGCAGCCTCAGCGATCTGCTCGCCCGCACCTTCGGTTTCCCTGCCTTCCGCGTTAATCAGGAGGAGGTCTGCCGCGCCGCCATCTCTGGGCGCGATCTGCTGCTGGTCATGCCCACGGGCGCCGGAAAGTCGCTCTGCTACCAGTTGCCTGCCGTAGCACGCGGCGGCACGGCGCTGGTCATCAGTCCACTCATCGCCCTCATGGAGGATCAGGCGGCCAAGCTTGCAGCACGCGGTCTGCGCGTCGCCCGCATCCACTCCGGGCTTGATCGCCAGACGGCGCGGCAGGCCTGCGTGGACTACCTCAACGGTGCCCTGCAGTTTCTCTTCATCGCGCCGGAGCGTCTGCGTGTTCCCGGCTTCGCGCAGATGCTCGGCAAGCGCAAGCCATCCCTGGTCGCCATCGACGAGGCACACTGCATCTCGCAATGGGGCCACGATTTCCGCCCCGACTACCGCATGCTGGGCCAGCACCTGCACCTGCTGCGTCCCGCGCCCGTGCTGGCGCTTACCGCCACTGCCACCCCCATCGTGCAGAACGATATCCTGGCACAGCTCGCTCTCAACGACGCCGTGCGTTTCATTCACGGCTTCCGCCGCGACAACCTCGCAATCGAAGTCGTTGAGGTGCCGAAGCCGATGCGCACGGAACGTGCTCTCGAGCTGCTGCGCGAGCCGCAGCGCCGGCCGGCCATCGTCTATGCGCCTACCCGCAAGGATGCCGATGAGACCGCCGCCGCGCTGGCCGCGCACTTCCCTGCTGCTGCCTATCACGCCGGCCTCGATGCCGAGCAGCGCGATCGGGTGCAGCGCAAGTTCCTCGATGGCGCGCTTGAAGTGGTCGTGGCGACGATTGCCTTCGGCATGGGCATCGACAAGGCCGATGTTCGCACGGTCATCCACACCGCGTTGCCGGCCAGCCTTGAGGCCTACTACCAGGAGATCGGCCGCGCCGGACGGGATGGCCTGCCCAGTCGCACCATCCTGATGCACTCCTATGCCGATCGCCGTACGCACGAGTTCTTTCTGGAGCGCGATTATCCTGCGCTCGACGAGCTAGAACGCATCCACAAGGCGCTGATGCGACGCTCCGGCTCTATCGCTCGCGACGATTTGCAATCTGCACTCCGCATGGATGCCGAGATCTTCGAGAAGGCGCTCGAGAAGCTTTACATCCATGCCGCAGTGAATGTTACATATGACGACCAGATCAGCCTCAGCCCGGATGCGAACGGGTGGCGGCGCACCTATCGCTCGCAGGCGGACTATCGACGGCAGCAGCTCGAGCTCGTCACCCGCTATGCGCAGGGCCACGGCTGCCGCATGGCTTCACTCGTCGCGCACTTCGGCGACACGGCAGACAGCCGCCGCCTCTGCGGACATTGCGACTTCTGCTCGCCCGAGCGCGCCATTGCGCAGAGCTTCCGCGGTCTTACCGCGCAGGAGGAGCATGCCGCGCGCGGCATCCTGAAGTCACTGCGCGGTGGTCCGTCGCCCTCCACTGGCCGTCTCTACAAAGAGCTGTACCCGCGGGAGGATCTCTCTCGCAATGACTTCGACGATGTGCTCGGCGGCTTGGCAGCTGCCGGCCTCGTCCGCATCGAGGAGGCCAGCTTCGAGAAGGACGGCAAGCCGGTGAACTACCGCAAGGCGTCGCTCACGCGTGAGGGCGAGGAGTTCACCGAGGGCGCCGCGCTGGAGCTATCACTGCGCGAGCGCACCACGCGCGACGCGCCGAAGCGCAAGCCGGAGAAGGCCTCAAAGAAT
>DASZGZ010000127.1:0-11994 GCA_035938355.1 Acidobacteriaceae bacterium | reverse complement strand
GAACGCGGTCAGCGTCCACACAAACAGCCGCATCGGGATTCCGGCGCCGCGCATACTCCGCAGCGCAATCAGTCCCACCGCGCCGAAGACAAGATTCACCAGCGTCCCCGCCGCCAGAATCCAGCGCGTGTCGAAGCCCGCATCCATGTAGGTCGATGTGACCGTGATGCGATGCGCGCCCGAGAGCCACGCCACACCGCCATGTCCCAGCCCTTCGTGCAGCACATTCGAGATCATGTAAGCCAGCACGCCAAATGCCGCCAGTGTCCACAGATCGTCCTTCGCGAGACCGTCCTTCGTGAACGACGACTCTGCTGCTGCCGCTTTTACCTGCGAAGTTGTCACGGTGGAATCCATATCGCGCCTCCTTACAGCCCGGCCTGCGCAGCCAGCGGCGGCCGGGGCGCCATCCGGAAGGCCGCATAGAGTGCACCCGCGCCGCTCACCCACAGAATCAGCCCCGCCGTAACGCACTCGACCACATCTCGTATTGAAGCGGGCAGCACCAGCGCCATCGCCGCGCACAGCATCAGCGCAACGCCCGTCGTCCGGTGCTGTGGCGCCTGAAAGATGAGCGCCAGAGGAATGAAATGCGCGCCCACAATCAGCACGATCGCCGAGACAGCCCAGCCCTGCAGATGAAAATTGTTCAGCACATTGACCGTGCCAATGATCGCGACCCACTCGACCACATTCACCACGGCAAAGTGCCGCATCATCTGCTTCTTCTCCGGACTCTCCTCGCCGGCCATCTTCGGCAGGCGGCGCCGCACCACCGAGCCAAGGCCCGCGATCAGCGCGAAGACCGGCACCACCACGGCCAGCGCAATCTGCACCGGCACACCAGCACCTGTCATCCCCATCGTCAGCCACGCCGCGCCGAAGCCGCCAACGATCGCCGCCCCCATACTCATTCCCCTCACCCGTTCCCTCAAGAAGATCTCAGCTTGATTCATGACCGTCTCCCTGCTCCCCTTTCCTAAAGAGCACTCTGCATTGCAGAGCATATAGAGCACTCTGCGCTGCAGGGTGAAGATTGTCAAGCCCAATATCCGCTCTAGGCGGCAGACAAAAGGAGGGGAACAGTCGTTCACCTCCCTTTTGCACTATTTATGGTGCAGAATCGCCTCAGGAATTGTGCCCAATCGCGCACACAAGGGGCGTTTTCAGTACCAAAACAGCCTCTTTAGACCGCCGCCAGAGCCTCCCCGATCCACTCCTCGAAGGCTTCCATGCTCTCGTCCCGGCCCAGAAATCCCTGCACCATCGCCCGTCCCGGAGCCGATCCGCCCTTGTCCAGCACCGCCTTCCTGTACCGCATCGTCACCGGATCATCCAGCAGCGCCGCGCGATTGAACTGGTTGAAGAAATCAATCGCGATCACCTTGTCGTACAGGTACGTGTAGTAGTTCGACGAGTAGCCGCACAGGTGCGTAAAGCTCGCATACATGCGGTTCCCATCAATCCACCGATACGGCAGGAAGCGCTCGTAGTCGGCGCGCAGCAGCGCATCTAGATCCAGCTTCGCGCCTGGCGCGTCCGGATCGCGATCGTGTACATCGAGCGCATAGTTCGTATAGAAGAGCTGCGTTCGCACCCAGTCCGCGCGGCCAAATGCGCCTGCCTGGTTCATCGTCGCCACCAGCTCCGCAGGAATCGGTTCGCCTGTCTGGTAATGCCGAGCAAAGGTCTGCAGCAGCTTCGCATCGCGGAAGAACTCCTCCAGCATCTGCGACGGCACCTCGACAAAATCCCCTTCCGTCGCAATGCCGCTGATGCCCGCCCACCGCTGCTGGCCACCGAGGATCGCGTGCATCAGGTGCCCGAACTCGTGGAAGTACGTCACCACATCCGAGTGCTGCATCAGCCCGGGATCATCCGGTTTGTCATCACCACCCGGGAAGTTACATATCAGCGCAGCCTCCGGAATCTGCCGCCCGGCAATGCCCGGCACCAGCGGCGCCGCGCTAAACCACTTGTCCTTCCCCTCACGCGGATGCATATCCAGATAGAACCGCCCCACCCGCTGCGAGCCATCGAAGACATCCCACGCCGAGACCGAGGGATGCCACACCTCCGCATCGGCCGCGGGCCGGAACTCGACTCTGAAAAGTCGCGAAGCCGTAGCCAGCACCCCAGCCTCGACCTGCTTGTAGGGAAAATACGGCCGCACGGCCTGCGAGTCGAAGGCGAACTCCTGCCGCCGGTACTGCTCCAGCCAGTAGCCGCGGCTTGCTGCATCCATCGCGTCGAGCCCCGGCCGCTGGCTGCGCGCAAAGTCCAGGATGATGCCGTACTCCCGCTGCGCGCCTGCGCGCGTCGACTGCTCCAGCCGGTCCAGGAACTTCTTCATGTTTGTCGCCGATCCGATCATCTGGTCCGCCGTCGCGAAGTCCGCCCACGTGGCGAAGCCCAGCAGGTTGGCAATCGCGTGCCGCGTTCGGAAGAGATCCAGCAGCAGATCCCGGTTCGCCGGAAATGCGCGCGTGTTGTAGGCCAGGAACATGCGACGGCGCAACGCGTCGCTGCTGGCAAAGGTCATCACCGGCAGGTAATCCGGATAGTCCGTCGTCAACACCACCTTGCCGCTCTCATCTGGTGGGTGATTCTTTCGGAAGTCCTCCGGCAGTCCATCCAGTTCGCTGAGGTCGGTAATCTCGACCTTGTTCGCTCCCTCCTGCACATTGCGTCCGATGGTCAGACCCAGCAGCGTCGCCTTGTCCTGCAGCTCCCGAAGCCGCGCGCGTGTTGCGTCATCCTTGTCGACGCCGGCCAGTCGATACTGCAGCAGGGTCCGCTCCACATAATGCCGCGTTGCGGGGTCGGCGCCCGCGGCGTCCACAGACGTCAAGGCTCTATAGACCTCCTGGTTCAGCGAGAGCGCCGTGGCCGCCTCGGCCACGCGCTGCGCCAGTTGCTGCGCCTTATCGCGTACCGGCTTGCTGGGGTGCACGCTGTCCAGCAGTCCGCACTCAGACCCGGCCTGGCCCAGCGCCGCGATGGCGTCGTCGTAGGGCCGCCACGTGGGCTCGAGCGTCCGCTCTGTAGCCGCCAGCAACCGGTCGAGGTTGGCCTGGTGGGCACCCAGGCGGGCGTCCACCCACACTTCTAGCGCCTCCGGCGTCAGCTCCGTGATACGCTCCGTGGTGATTTCCCGAGTTACTTCCGTGGTATGGGACAGGCTCCACGCATGTTGGCCTGAAATTGCTGCATCTGTCGCATTCATTTTGGAATCCGTTCCTCTTAATAGCAGGTTAAATGCTGACAACACCTTGCAACTAAGCGCAGACGGTGGTTACCATTTCGCAGTTCGGGCATGACCTCGGCATGACCTCTACCAGTCCAGCAATCGCCGCCCATCAGCTCCGCTCGCGCATGAGCAGGATTTGCGTCGCGGTGACCGGCGCGAGTGCAAACGAAATGCTCGCCCGCGCAGAACAAATCTCCGACGACAACCCCTTTATCGAGCTGCGGCTGGACACCCTCCACAAGCCGCAGGCCATTCTGCCGAAGCTACGCTCCTTCACCGCTGCCAACCGTCACGTCACGGTGATTGCGACATGCCGGCGCACCGAAGGCGGCGGTGACTTCGTCGGCGAGCTGTTCGAGCAGGCGGAGATTCTGGAGGGCGCCGCTAAGGCCGGCTGCCAACTGATAGACGTCGAGATCGAGTCCGCCGAAACCATGCGGCCCGCGGACTGGAAGCGGCTGCGCGCAAGCGGCGCAGCGCTCATCCTCAGCTATCACGACTTTGCTCACACGCGCGGCCTCGAGAAGGCCTTCGAGCGCATGCAGCGCTTCGATCCCGAGTTCTACAAAATTGTTTCGACGGCACGTTCTCTTACCGACAACCTCGCGGTGCTCGATCTGCTGCAGCAGCACGGCGACAGCGTCAACATGATCGCCATGGCCATGGGTCAGCCGGGCGTGGTGAGCCGCCTGTTGGCGGCTCGGGCCGGAAGCGCCTTTACCTTCGCATCGACGGCCACCGGCGAAGAGACTGCACCAGGGCAATTGAACCTCGGCACCCTGCGCTCGCTCTATCGTTTTGAAGAGATCGATGCCGCGACGCGCGTCTACGGCGTCGCCGGTCATCCCATCGCGCACTCGCTTTCGCCGTTGATGCTGAACACGGCCTTTCGCCGCGAGCGTATCAACGCCGTCTTTGTGCCGCTTGAAACGTCGAAGATCGGTGACCTGCTCACGCTGGTCCAGCGCCTTCCGCTCGCCGGGCTCGCCGTCACCATGCCGCTCAAGCAGGAAATTCTGCCTTCGCTGGCCCGCATGGATGATCTCTCCACGCGCATCGGCGCCTGCAACACCATCGTACGTGGACCGGACGGCCGTCTCTTCGGATTCAATACCGACGTCAGCGCCGTCATCGGACCGCTCGAGCGCCGGCTATCACTCCGTGGTGCGCGCGTCCTGGTTCTCGGCGCCGGCGGAGCGGCGCGCGCCGCGGTCTTCGGCCTTAAGGAGAAGGGCGCGGAAGTCTACATCCTGAATCGCACACAGGAGAGTGCAAAGGAGCTTGCCGCACAGGCAAAGGCCAAGGTCTTCAAGCGCGAGCAGCTGACCAAGACCGACTTCGACATCGTGCTGAACGCCACCCCTGCAGGCATGCACGGCAGCAAAGTGGAGTCGCTGCTGGAACCGGATGAGCTGCGCGCGCGGCTGGTCTTCGACATGGTCTACAACCCTATCGATACGCCTCTGCTGCGCATGGCCCACGAGAAGGGCATCCCTGTCATTCCGGGCCTCGAGATGTTCGTGCATCAGGGCGCTCGCCAGTTTGAGATATGGACCGGCAAGCCCGCTCCGGAGGCAGACATGCGCCGCGTCGTGATTCGTGCGCTGCAGCGTTCCCCGCAGAGTGCCAAAAGCGCCTGAGCGCGAGGCGAAGGCACTGACCTCTCTTCGGCCAACGTACTTCCCTGTGCCCCGACGCCACCAGCCGAAAGGCCAAAGCAGGGTGATAGCCTTCCCCTGCCGGGCCGTTCTACACGGCCAACTCCACGGCCATTCCAATCTGCTGCTCAAGGATTGTTGCCTTGCCCAACCTTCGTTCGTTGTCGCAACTCCGCGCCTTGCTGCCCTATGCGGCGAAGCTGTTGCCTGTCCTCACCGGTGTGGCCCTTGCCGAGCCGGCCGCCTCGCGGTCCAATCTCACCTCCCTGGATCGCCGCTTCGGCGAGATTCAGATCGAGAGCCGTGGGTTGCGTTCGCAGGTGGAAACTCAAGGTGAGGAAATCGAACGCATACTCAAGCAGCAGCAGGAACGGTTGGACGGCCTCGTCTCGGGCATGGAGAATATCCGACGCGAGCAGCAAGAGATTGCCAACTCATCTCGCGCTCTCGCCCGCCTGGTGAAGGGACTCGGCCTCGCCATCGTGCTTCTGCTGGTGGCCGTTACCGTGATGAGCGCGCTCATTCTCTTCCGCATGTCGCACG
This sequence comes from Acidobacteriaceae bacterium, assembly GCA_035938355.1. Taxonomy (GTDB): domain Bacteria; phylum Acidobacteriota; class Terriglobia; order Terriglobales; family Acidobacteriaceae; genus KBS-83. The sequence continues at coordinate 6,543 of DASZGZ010000127.1, read as the reverse complement.
TTTAAATTTTTTCGTCACGCTGCCGCGTCTCGTATTGCTGGTGCTTTGGTAACGTTTACAACGACATAGCCCCAAGCCGTCCAACCGCATTCGGGAATGCGCATGACACAGGTCGCTTTCGCAGTTGCCAGTCGTATCATGCGGGGTCTAGGATGTGCCGTAAGTTCGGTGCAGCCCTCTATTGCAGGCGCGCCAGGGCGAGCGTAGTCGCCTTAAGCATTTTTCCTGTAGGTGTAGAGCGGCGGGCAGAGGCTCGTGTTGCCTTTCCCTAAGGCAAGGCATCCTCGAGACGGTCTGCGCTGCTTCACAGCTTCAGGAAAAATGCTTCATCGCCGCACGATGTGTAAATCAACTGGTGATTTCAGCCAGCGTCAATGGAGTGACACTCTCTATGGCGTGGTACGCCTACTGCATAAGTGAAAAACAAGCTTTCCCTGAATTAGCCCGCCACCGCAAACCGGTACCAATGCAATCCTTAACCGGCATCTCAGGGAATCAGATCTTCCTTTACCCAGCCAGTGATCTCGCAGTCATCGTCTCGGAGCACAATCCTCAAGAAAATCTCGATCAGCAGGCCGCCAAAGACCACGCCCGCGTAGTCGGTGACTGCTTCAAGCTCTCTACTGTTCTTCCCTTCCGCTTCGGCACCGTCTTCGCCGATGACGAAGCATTGCGCCGTTCCATCCGCTCCAATCAACGCCAGTACACGACACATGTAGAGCGCCTGCGCGGCAAAGCTGAGATGCATCTCAAGGTCGCGGTCGACGACTGCTGCATGCCGCAGTCGCTCCGCGCTGTCTATAAAGGAGAGAGCGTCGGCAAGGAATATCTCTCCAACCTGCGCGAGACCGCTGCCCGGCAACGCGAACGGCAGACCAAGGGTCGCGCCATCGCCGTCCAGATGCAGCGCCTCTTCGCTCCCCAGGACGAAGAGGTCACCTGCCGCACCATGGACAACGGCAAGATGCTGTTGGACATCTCGCATCTCATCGACGCAAAGTGCGTCGAGCGCTACCAGAATAAATTCGCCAGCACGCGCGAATTGCTCAAAGACTGCCAGATGCAGCTTTCCGGCCCCTGGCCCCCGTACCACTTTGTCCACCGGCTGACGCGGCCGCACATAGCGGCGCCAGGCATCCCCGCTTAATCACCCACAACGTCTGTGCAGAAAAGCCCGCCAACTCGGCGGGCTTTTCTGTTTCCATTCCTCAACATCCGAATCCCTTCCCACGACACCTTCTCACGACACCTGCCCACAGCGCTCCTATCATGCAGACAAACGGAGGAATGCCATGCGCGCAGCCGTTCTCAGGTCTCCGGCTCCCGTCGACACCAACCCGCTCCACATCGAAGAGCTTCCCATGCCCGTGCCCGTGGACAATGAGGTTCTGCTCAAAGTGCTCGCGTGCGGCGTATGCCACACCGATCTCCATATCGTCGAAGGCGAGCTGCCACCGCGACTGCCATGGGTCATTCCAGGCCATCAGATCGTCGCCGAAGTCATTGACCCTCGCGGCTCCAGTCAGCAGAAAGGCGCCCGCGTGGGCGTCTCGTGGATCGGCGGCACCGACGGCACATGCGCCTTCTGTCTCGGCGGCCGGGAAAATCTCTGCGATCACCCCACCTATACCGGCTACACCCATCAGGGCGGCTATGCGGAATACACCACCGCACGAGCGGATTTTCTCTCCCTCCTTCCTGAGGGGTTAAGCAACAACGATGCCGCACCGCTGCTCTGCGCCGGCATCATCGGCTTTCGCAGCATCCGGGTGGCTGAGGCGAAGCGCGGCCAGCGCGTCGGACTCTTCGGCTTCGGCTCCTCCGCGCAGCTCGTCATCGAGGTGTTGCGGTCATGGGACTGCAAGGTCTACGTGTCGACACGCGAGCCGCAGCACCAGCAGCTTGCGCGCCAGCTCGGCGCCGAATGGGTCGGGGGTGGCACCGATGTTCCTCCAGTCGCGCTCGATTGCGCCGTCACCTTCGCCCCGGTCGGCGAGGTGGTGATTGCCGCGCTGCGATCGCTCGTCAAAGGCGGCATCCTCGCCATCAACGCTATCCATCTCGACCGCATACCCGAGTTTGATTACGATTCGCTTCTCTGGGGCGAGCGGCAGATTCGGAGCGTCGCCAACATGACGCGCCAGGATGCCCGGGACTTCCTGAAGATTGCCGCGGATATCCGGCTAAAGCCCAGTGTGGTGACATATCCGCTGGAACGCGCGAACGAGGCGCTCCAGATCATCCGTCACGACCAGTTCACTAGTCCTTCGGTGATTGTCCCGTAGCGCGCGGCCCGCGATTTGCTTAGTTCACCGGAGCCGCGTTCTTCTTGTCGCGCTGCATGACCACGCTCGCTTTGCGCCGCCCGGACGAGGAATGATCGATCTGCCGCCAGAAGGCCTGGAAGTAGTCGACTGCCGAGACGATCGATACCAGCACCATGAAATAAATCGAAGTGTATGCGGTCCAGCGCACGGGCAGGATGTACCAGCCCCACCGCCACTCGTACCAGCGATGCGCCAGAATCGTCGCCACCACAGCGACAATCTGCACGATGGTCTTGAGCTTACCTAGATTGCTCGCCTGGATGGTGAACCCTTCGACGCTGGCGATCGAGCGCAATCCGCTCACCAGAAACTCGCGCCCGATCACCAGAATGGCGATCCATGGCTTCATGATGCTGGGCGTGAACTCCACGAGCGAGATAAATGCTGCCGAGATCATCAGCTTGTCCGCCAGAGGATCGAGCAGCATCCCCATGGTCGTGATCTGTCCCCGCTTGCGTGCCAGGTAGCCATCGACCCCATCCGTGATCGCCAGCAGGATGAAGATTCCCGAAGCAATCAGCTCCTGCTCGCCCCAGGCATCGCGAAACGGAAAGCTCGCTGAAAGCATCCAGATAAGCAGCGGCACACCCGCAATACGGCTCATCGTGATGGAGTTAGGCAGGTTCATGCGGACGCGCGCGGGCAGGCTCCCCGAATGCCCCTCCCTGCATTAAAGCATTTTTCCTGCACAACGCGGTCGCGCAGCACCCCCCACTACTCCGAAAGGTAGTGCTCCAGGGGATTCGGAACCAGTTTGCGAAGCAGGTCCAGCAACGCGGCAGGATCGAAATTGTTCAGTTGATGGTCAGCCACCACGCAATCTGTCGGGCCGCGGCTCGATGTCACAATCAGCAGAATATCGGAGCGAATCGCGCGCAGTTCGTTCACCAGGGAGGCGCAATCCGTGCCTGTCACCGCCTCGTTCATCACGATTCCGCTGACACCCGGAAACAGCCGAAAGGTCTCGACCGCTTCCTTGGCACTGTAGGCGGTAATGACGTTATATTTCGCGGTTTCCAGCACCAGCTTGCGCGTGGAAATGCTGTCCGGAAACTCATGGTCGATGACGAGGAAACAGGGTCGAATCACCCGCCTAGTATGCAGGGGCCATATGGCTTTGGCAAGAATCGTAACGTTGCGGACATAGACCTTAAGGAAAGGTGAAGGCGGCCTGCGCCACCCTCACCTTTCCTGCCTGCGCACGCCGTCAGGCGTAGATGCCGCGCTGCTTGATGGTGAACGAAACGCGATCGATCGCCAGCATGTAGGCGGCAATGCGATTGTTCACTCCATGTGCCTCAGAGTATCGGACAACGTCGTCGAAGCTCTCGGCGAGGATGCTCTCGAGTTGCTCGTTGACCACTGCCTCTTTCCAGAAGTAGCCCTGCCGGTCCTGCACCCACTCGAAGTAGGAGGCCGTGACGCCCCCCGCATTTGCGAGGATGTCCGGGATGACGAAGATCTTCTTGTCGGCGAGGATCTCATCCGCGACGGCAGTCGTCGGGCCATTCGCACCTTCGCAGACGATCTTCGCCTTCAGGCGATCCACGTTGCGGCTGGTCAGCACATTCTCCGTCGCCGCGGGAATGAAGATCTCGCACTCTTCGAGGATCAGCTCCTGCGGATCCGCCGCCTCCGCGCCCTTGAAGCCAAGCACCGTGCCGTTGCGCTGACGGTATTCGATGAGCTGATGGATGTCGATGCCGTTCGTGTTGTACAGACCACCATCGTACTCGGCGATCCCAATGATCTTGTAGCCCTTGTCCATCATCAGCTTCGCGGCATTCGATCCCACGTTGCCGAAGCCCTGGATGATGACACGGCATCCCTCGCGCTGCAGGTTCAGGTATCGCAGCGCCTCGTCGCACACCACCTGGATGCCCCGCCCCGTTGCTTCGCGGCGCCCGCGCGAGCCGCCGATGTTCAGCGGCTTGCCTGTAACCACCGCGGTGACAGTCTGACGCATGTGCATGGAATAAGTGTCCATGATCCATGCCATCACCTGTTCATTGGTGTTCATGTCCGGCGCCGGCACGTCTTTCTCCGGACCGATGAACTCGATCAGCTCCGCCGTGTAGCGGCGCGTCATGCGCTCCAGCTCGCCGATCGACATCTTCTTCGGATCGCAGATCACTCCGCCCTTGGCACCACCAAAGGGAATGTTCACGACCGCGCACTTCCATGTCATCCAGCTGGCCAGCGCGCGCACCTCATCCAACGTGACATCCGGCGAGTAGCGGATACCACCCTTTGCCGGCCCGCGGGCAATGGAATGTTGGACGCGGTAGCCGGTGAAGACTTCGATAGAACCGTCGTCCATGCTGACCGGAAAGTGCACGATGAGTTCGCGTGCCGGATACCGCAGGACCTTCCAGAGTCCGTCATCCAGGTTCAGCTTCTGCGCCGCGAAATCGAACCGAGCAGCCTGGGCTTCCCAGGGATTGATCTCCTGCTCGAGGGTGAGTGTCTGCATTGCTATGTTCTCCAGTGTTCCAGTCAACGTTGTGCCGTCTCTGCGAACCAACCAGCATGGAACACGCAGACAACCGCAGGGAATGCTACGAATGGGTGGTTCCCTCTCCCCGGGCGTGGAACGCGTCCCCCGGGAGGGAGAGTACCCGCATGAATCTGGCCAAACCCATGAGTATAGGCTCGCTGAAGACACCTCAACAACCAGGGCAGTTTGCGACTCCGGCACCCCCACAGAAGAGATGCGAAGCTCGCCGCCGCGAGTCACTTGCCCCGGCCACCCCATGTACCATGAAGATGTCCCATAACCGCCCTCATGCCCCGCATCTCCGCTGATTCCGAGGCCCTTTTTCCCGCGCTTCCTGACTTTCTGAAGCTGGCCCGCTCCCATACCCTGGTACCCGTCTGCCGGCGTCTGGTCGCAGATCTCGAGACGCCGGTCTCCGCATTCCTGCGGCTGGCCGCGGACGAGCCGGAGTGCTTCCTGCTGGAATCGGTCGAAGGCGGCGAAAAACTCGGCCGCTACACCTTCATGGGAGTCAGACCGGCAAGCAAGCTGGTGGCCCGCGCCGGCGAGGTCACCACCCGGCACGGCAACCGGCAGACAACCGCGAAGGGCGACATCTTCGAGCTGCTGAAAGCTGCGCTGGCGAGCCACTCTCCCGCCCATGTCCCTGGATTGCCGCCGCTTACCGCTGGCGCCATCGGCTTCTTCGCCTATGACGCCGTACGCCAAATCGAGAAGCTGCCCTCCCTGGCTGAGGACGACCTTCACATCCCGGATGCCTGCCTGGCCTTCTTCCACGAGGTCGTCGCCTTCGATCACGTGAAGAAGGAGCTGCTCCTCATCGTGAACGCCGATGTGCGCGGACTGGCGCCGAGAGCGGCCTATGCAGCCGCCTCGCGTCGCATAGCCGCGCTCGAACGCCAGCTGGCCAAGCCCCTGCCGCCGTTGCGCCGCTCCAGGCCCGCCAGCGGCAAGCTCACGGTAAAGAATTGCACCCGGAAGGCGGACTACCTCCGCGCCGTTGAGCGCACGCGAGAGTACATCGCCGCCGGCGACGTCTTTCAGGCCGTCCTCTCGCAGCGCTTCGAAGTCGATCCCGGCGACGATCTCTTCGCCGTTTATCGCGCCCTGCGCATCGTGAATCCGTCGCCTTACATGTACTTCCTGCGGTTGCATGTCGACGGCGGCCGCGATGGAAAGAAAGCCGGCACGAAGAAGAAGCCCGCGCCGATTCACATCATCGGGTCGTCGCCCGAGCTGCTGGTGCGCGTCAAGAATCGCCAGGTCGAGTACCGCCCCATCGCCGGAACGCGTGCCCGCTCGCAGGATGAAGAAGAGGACGAGCGGCGCGCTGCGGACCTGCTCTCCGACGCCAAGGAGCTCTCCGAACACGTCATGCTCGTCGACCTCGGCCGCAACGACGTCGGACGGGTCAGCGAATACGGCAGTGTACGGGTGCGCGATCTCATGATCGTCGAGCGCTACTCGCACGTCATGCATCTGGTCAGCTCCATCGAAGGCCGACTCCGTCCCGAGCTCTCCGCCGTCGACGCCCTCCGCGCCTGCTTCCCCGCCGGCACGCTCTCCGGCGCGCCCAAGGTCCGCGCCATGGAGATCATCGAGGAACTCGAGCCAACCCGCCGCGGCATCTACGGCGGAGGCGTCTGCTACGCCGACTACTCCGGCAATCTCGACTCCTGCATTGCCATCCGCTCCATGCTGGTGAAGGACGGCGTCGGC
>DASZGZ010000126.1:0-9570 GCA_035938355.1 Acidobacteriaceae bacterium | reverse complement strand
AGCGGAATGGAACGGATGCGCGAGGCGATGATGCTGCCGCCTGGCGATGCGCAGCTTGCGCGGTTTGTGGGCATCTTCTGCGGGTTCTGGGCGAAGAACCGGATGCTGCTCCGACGGGTGCACGGGATCGGGGCGATTGATCCGGAGTTTGGCGCGGTGATCGAGGCGAGAAACCAGCGAAGGCTGATGGCGGCTACGCGGATTGTCCAGAGAATGGGCGGAGACGACGGGACGCGGAAGGCGGCTACGCTGGCGGCCCTGACTTCGTTCGAGTTCTTCGACGCGCTTACGGAGAGTTGCGGGAGCGAGGCAGAGGCAGAGACGGTGGTGCTGCAGCTGGCGAGGAATGTGCTGTCCACCTAAAGCAGATGCGTCGGCGTTTAAGCGGGAAGGACGCGCCGGCGCATATCGTCGATCACGGGCACGACGGCGAGAAGCACCAGTACTGCAGAGAGTGGCAGTGTGAAGAAGAAGCCTGCGTGTTTGAAGCCAAGCGCGCCGGTAACTCCGCCGATAAAGAACAGCGCAACGAGTGAAATCAGCAGCCGCAAAGCGGCGAACTCCTGCGTGAGGTCCACGGCGGAGCCTTGAGAGCTTGAAGAAACGACTCTGCCCAGGGCGATGCCGATATCCGTCACCATACCGGTTACATGTGTGGTGCGGATCACGGAGTTGGAGAGCTTGGTGATGATGGCGTTCTGAAGTCCCATGGTGAAGCAGAGGAGCATGACGGTGCCGAGCACCCGGCCGCCGGCGAAGACATGTCCGATGAAGCCAAAGGAGATGAGGAGCGCCGCTTCTACAAGCAGTGGCAAGGCGTACTCGCTGTCGAGCGCTCGACTGCGAGCCCAGCGCACGAACAGGGTGGTGAGAAAAGCGCCGAGCAGGAACGACAGTACGGCGGCCAGTCCATGGAGGACAAGGACAAGGCTTCCAATCGCGAAGTTGTCTGCCATGCCGGCAACGATGCCGGACATATGCGACGTGTACTGCCGAACCGCGACAAAGCCACCGGCATTGACCGCTCCGGCAACAAAGGCCAGATAACGCGCAAGATGGCGATTCGCGGATTCCGTGCGTTTGCTGCCGGTGAGCCGGCGCAAATAGAAAAGCGGCATGCTCCATGATCGCAGAGCAAAGAGGCGCGGGGTATCCCCGCTCAGAGGTATAACGGATTGGTCTCCGGCAGACCAGTTCGCCGAGTTTCGACGATGAACGCAGCTTTCAATCACGGCACGACGTCGCGGGTGCATGACACGGACGTGTTGATTGTTGGCGCAGGACCCACGGGCCTGGTGCTGGCGCTTTGGCTGACCCGGATGGGCACGCGAGTACGGATTATTGATAAGACGGCGGAGGCGGGGACGACCTCCCGCGCGCTGGCAGTGCAGGCGCGGACACTCGAGTTTTATCGGCAGATGGGAATGGCGGAGGCGGTGGTCGCGGCGGGGCGGAGGGTAACCGCAGTGAATATGTGGGTAAGGGGCCGGCGGGTGACGCATGCGGTCTTCGGAGAGATGGGAGTGGGGCTCAGCCCGTTTCCTTATGTGGTGATCTTTCCCCAGGATGAGCACGAACGATTTCTGATCGAGCGACTGAGTGAAGCGGGCGTGCAGGTGGAACGGCAGACGGAGCTGCTGCGCTTTGAGGAGACGGCAGAGGGAGTGGTGGGGCATCTGCGGCGTGCGGATGGCACCGAGGAGGCGTCCACGGCGGCCTACATTGCGGGATGCGACGGAGCGCGATCGACGATGCGTGAGGCGCTCGGCATCGGCTTTCCGGGCGGGACGTATGAGCACATGTTCTATGTCGCCGATGTAGAGGCGAGCGGCGCGACGATGAATGGCGAGCTGCACGTCGCACTGGATCGGACGGACTTCCTGGTGGTGTTTCCGCTGAAAGGCGAGCGGCGCGCGCGGCTGATCGGCACGGTGCGCGAGGAGGAGATCAAGCAGCAGCGGGAAGAGATGACGTGGGAGGACGTGAGCAAGCGGGTGCTCGAGTGGATCCGGATCGATGTGGAGACGGTGAACTGGTTCTCCACCTACCGCGTGCATCATCGCGTGGCGGATCACTTTCGCAAGGGACGCGTCTTCCTGCTGGGGGATGCGGCGCACATCCACAGTCCGGTGGGCGGACAGGGGATGAATACCGGGATCGGCGACGCTGTGAACCTGGGTTGGAAGCTGGCCGCGGTGGTGGGAGGGCGCGCGCATGCGTCAATCCTGGACAGCTATGAGCAGGAGCGCATCGGGTTTGCGCGGCAACTGGTGGCGACGACGGACCGGGCCTTCACCGGCGTGACCAGCACCGGCGCGGTGGCTCGCCTGATACGGCTGCATATCGTGCCTATGGTGATGCCACTTCTCTTTCCTTTCAAGGCGATACGGCGGCTGATGTTCCGCAGGGTTTCGCAGACGGCGATCGATTATGAGGGGAGCAGCCTGAGCGACGGATGGACGGAGACAGTGCAGGGCGGCGACCGCCTGTCGTGGGTGGAGCACGCAAAGGGCGACGAAGATAACTTCGTTCCGCTGGCCTCGCTGGACTGGCAGGTGCATGTGTACGGCGAAGCGTCGAAGGCGATGCAGGCCACGTGCGCGACACGCATGCTGCCGCTCCATGTCTTCCCGTGGCGCGCGGAGATGCAGCGGACGGGACTGTGGCGCAATGCCGCATACCTGGTGCGGCCGGATGGCTATGTGGGGCTGGCGGACGCGGTGGGCAACCCGGCGGCGGTGGCTTCGTATATGGATACTCGCGGGATCTGCACGAGGCGATGAGCGCTGTAGCGCACGATAGAGAATCCAGCGCTGCCGCCGCAGCAGGTATGGCGAATCAACGGGCGCATGAGATCAACAATCTCATTCGGACAAAGGAACATTTTGCTTGCGGGCGCGTATGGTTGCGCATGCGCATGGCTCGTTCCGTCCGCCCGCTTGCGGTGATCGCGGTAATTTGTCTGCTTGCCGGTTTTGCCTCGGCAACCGATGCCGCGCCACGCATCACGCGGCTGGATGGCAGCACCATCACCGGGCAACAGGTGGATGCGACGGTCCGTCCTTTACTCGAAGCGGCGCATGTGACCGGCGCGGGGATTGCCATCTTTCAGGACCGCAGGATTGCGTATCTGAAGGCGTACGGGCTGCGGGATACGGAGAAGCAACTGCCGCTGACGCCCGACTCGGTGATGACGTCGGCATCGTTGAGCAAGGCTGCGTTTGCGACTGTGGTGATGCGGCTAGTGCAGCAAAGAAGGCTCGACCTGGACAAGCCGGTCTATCAGTACTTGCCGAAGCCGCTTCCGGAGTACCCGAGATATGCCGACCTGAATGGCGATGAGCGCTACAGGAAGATCACTCTGCGCATGCTGCTGAGCCACACCAGCGGCTTTCCTAACTGGCGGGCGTTTGAGGACGACCATAAGCTGAAGATCCACTTTGAGCCGGGCTCGCGGTATGCGTATTCAGGCGAAGGGATCGACCTGGCGCAATTTGTCGTCGAGACGGTGACACATGAGCCGCTGACGACGCTGATGGAGCGGGAGCTGTTTGTTCCGCTGGGCATGACGCGCACGAGCATGGTGTGGGAACCGCGCTTCGAGAGCGATTTTGCGAATGGCTACGACGAGTATGGGCGGTCGCTGGGGCCGGAGAAGCGGACGCATCCGGATGCGGCGGGTTCGATGCAGACGACGCTGCGGGATTATGCGACGTTCCTGAGCGCGGTGATGAGCTGGAAGGTGCTGGAGGCAAAGACGACGGCGGAGATGCTGCGGTCGCAGGTTGCGATTCATTCCGCGCATCAGTTTCCGTCGCTCGATGCGACAACTTCGGCGGCGAATGACGGCATTCATCTGGGCTACGGGCTGGGGTGGGGAGTGTATGCGTCGCCGTATGGCCGTGCCTTTTTCAAGGAAGGCCACGATGAGGGCTGGCGGCATGTGGCGCTGTGCTTCGATGAGAAGGGTACGGGGATCCTGATCTTGACCAACAGCTCGAACGGGGAGGGGATCTTCAAGCCAGTGCTCGATGCTCTGCTGGGCCCCACGCACTTCCCTTTCGAGTGGGAGCTGTACACGCCTTATACAGAGCTGCCGCCGCTGCCGAAGCTGAAGCAGCACACGCGGGTGACGCTGACCGCTGAGCAACTCAAAAGGTTTGTCGGCAGGTATGGCCTGTCGCCGCAGGTGGTGCTGACGGTGACGGCGGGCGATGGACGACTGTTTATCCAGGAGAATGACGAGCCGAAGCAGGAATATCTGGCACAGAGCGAACACGATTTTTATTCCACGGCTTCGAGCGATGAAGTCACGTTTTCGCCCGCGGATGGGAGCACCGCGCAGGTGATGATCCTGCACCTCGGCGACAAAGACGTCCCACTGAAGCGGCTGCCATAGCAGACGCGCGTGCGGCCGATGGACGACGTAGCGAATTCTCTTGACATGCGGGATAGGGTAAGCGGTAGCTTACGGTAAGTGCGCACTTACCTACAGGCAGGAATGGACGCGCTGGGAGATGGCACCCGGATGGCGATCTTCCAGAAGCTGGCGCACGGGCCCATGGCAGTGCATGAGCTGGCGGCGGTAGTGCCGGTGAGCCGCCCGGCGGTCTCGCAGCATCTGCGGGTGCTCAAGGATGCAGGGCTGATTCGGGACAGCAAAGAAGGCACCCGCCGCATGTATCAGCTGGACCCGGCGGGGATCGCGCGCCTGCGGGCGCACTTCGACCAGGTGTGGGACAAGGCGCTGGGCGCGTTCCAAAACGTGACGGAGGAAGCGGCCGAGAAGGCAGCATCTCGCAGGTCTGAGATTGGCAACCAGAGGGGAACCCAGACAGGTAGCCAGACAGGCACCAAGACAGGAGAGAAAAATGACAGAACCCGGCGGAAGCGGCGTCGTTCGTAAGCATGTGCGGGTGCAGACTCCGATCGAGCATGCCTTCTCGGTGTTCGTGGAGCGGATGGAGACGTGGTGGCCTGCGGAACATCACATTGGCGCGAAGCCCTTCGCATCGATCTTCGTGGAACCGCGCGCGGGTGGCCGCTGGTATGAACGCGACGCGGATGGCGAGGTGTGCGAATGGGGACGAGTGCTGGTGTGGGAGCCGCCACGCCGGGTGACGTTCTCGTGGCATCTGGGGGTGGATTGGAAGTTCGATCCCAGCCTGGAGCGGGCGAGCGAGGTGGCGCTCCGGTTTACACCGGAAGGACCGGCGACGACGCTAGTGGAGCTCGAGCACAGCAGGATCGAGCGGCACGGGGAAGGGTACGAGCAGCTTCGCGAGGCGCTGGATGGTCCGGAGGCGTGGGAGCGCACGCTGCAGGAGTACGCGGCTGTGGTGAATGCGGAGGTGAAGGCATGAAGCCGGTCATTTATCTGCGCGCCGCTTCCCTGCTGACGTTGCTCCATGCGGTGCTGCACACCATCGGAGGCGTCTTCGGCAAGCCCGATCCCGGACCGCAGCAGGTGGCGGTGGCAGCGATGAAGGCGAATCAGTTCCCGTTGATGGGAGTGACGCGCAGCTACTGGAGCTTTTATATGGGGATGGGACTGACCGCTTCGATCTTCCTGACGATCGTCGCCATCGTGTTGTGGCAGTTGAGCTCGTTAGCGAAGACGGACGCTTGCCGCCTGCGGCCGATTTGTATGTCGTTTCTGCTGGCATTCCTCCTACTTGCCGTGAATTCCTCTATCTATTTTTTTCCGGCTCCGGTGTTTGTCGAGCTGCTGATTGCGATTTGCCTGGCGATGGCGATCTTCGCTTCGCGGCCAAGGCGGCAGAGCTGAATCTGCATCTCGCTTGACACATGCTAAGACATCTTTGTATATAGATGTCTTAGCATGCCAAAGACAGATGCTCTGCAAGGTTCTCTCGATCTGCTGGTGCTGAAGATTCTGTCGCGCAAACCGCGACTGCACGGCTATGGAATTATGGCCGCGATCAGCGAGCGCTCCGGCGAGGTATTGCGCGCCGAGGAAGGCTCACTCTATCCGGCGTTGCACCGGATGGAGGAGGCTGGCTGGATTCACGCTGAATGGATCACCAAGGACACTGGCCGCCGCGCGCGGATCTATGAGCTGACGGCCGCGGGCAAGAAGCAGCTTGCGGCGGAGGAGTCGCGTTGGCAAGCGGTGAGGTCGGCAGTCAATCGTGTGCTGAGGACGGTGTGAGATGTCATTGTGGTCGCGCATCGCAAATGTCTTTCGCGGCGATCGGCTGAACCGCGAGATCGACGAAGAGCTTGAATCGCACATCGCTGAGGCAGTGGAAGAGGGGCGCGATGCGGAAGAGGCGCGACGCGCGCTGGGCAGAATGGCGCAGCATCAGCAACAAAGCCACGATGCGCATGTGATCGCGTGGCTTGATACGCTCCGCGCCGATGTCATCTTCGGATGGCGGCAGTTAAAACGAAACAAGATGACGTCGTTGGCGGCCATTCTGTCCCTGGCGCTCGCGATTGGTGCATGCACGTCCGCATTCCGGCTGATCGACGCGCTGCTGCTACGGTCGCTGCCTGTGGCTCACGCAGACCGGCTCTACGCCTTGTCGCGCCAGGGCATCGGGTTCAATGGCAAGTTCGGCGCATATGACAGTTGGGCCTATCCGGTCTTCACGCAGATGCGCGACGCGGCACGGGGTCAGGCGGACCTGATCGCCATCTCCTGGGCAGTTCCTACGGATGTAACCTACAAAACTGATCAGGAGATGGAGAAGGCCAACCTCCAGTACGTTTCCGGCTCGATGTTCAACATCTTCGGCCTGCAACCGGCTCTGGGACGACTTTTCACCGCCAGCGACGACCGCACACCCCACGCAGAGCCGTATGCCGTGATCTCATACGACTACTGGACGCGCCGCTTCGCGCGCGATCCTCACGTGATCGGCCGCGTGCTTCACATCGGAGACAACTCATTTCAGATCGTCGGAGTCAGCGAGAAGAAATTCACTGGCACGGAACCAGGCACCTTCGTCGACATCTTCGTGCCCACGATGATGCACCGTCATGTCAATTATCCTAACTCGACCTGGATTCGCACATTGGTGCTTCTGCAACCCGGAGTTGCCGCCGAACCGCTCCGCCAAAAGCTCGCAGCCATCAGCCAGGTGTTCGAAACAAATCGCCTGAAGGGCGAAACCGGACTCTCGCAAGAGACCCTGCGAAACGTCCTCGACAATGAGGTCCTGATGAAACCGGCGGGCACCGGTGTCTCCTGGTTCAAACAGGACTACAACCGGGCATTGGCTGCTCTCGGCGTCCTGGTACTGATGGTGCTTCTCATCGCCTGCGCGAACGTTGCCAATCTGATGACCGCGCAGGCTGCGGCACGAGCGCGGGAGATGGCCCTGCGCGTCTCCGTCGGCGCCGGAAGATGGCGCCTAGTGCAGATGGTGCTTGCGGAGAGCGCGCTGCTCGCTTTCTTTGCATCGGCCAGCGGAGCGCTGTTCGCATGGTGGTCCGCGCCTTTTGTCATTGGCATGATCAATCCGCCGGATAATCCAGTGCGCCTTGCGCTGCCTGCCGACTGGCGCGTCCTGGGCTTCGGCATCGCGCTCACTATTGCCGTAATTGTGCTCTTCGGGCTCATTCCCGCGCTGCGAGCCTCATCCGTCAAACCAGCCAGCGTCTTGAAAGGCGGAGAGGATCCGCACTCGCGGCGTCGCGTGATGCATGGGATGATCGCGCTGCAGGTGGCCTTCTGTTTTCTCGTGCTGTTCATCGCCGGCCTCTTCGTCGCGACCTTTAAGAGGCTCTCCGCGCAGCCAATGGGATTCTCCGCAGAGCGGCTGCTAATGCTGGAGACCACAAGCAGGCCGGCGCAATCCCAGGTCTACTGGGACCAGATTGCTGAGCGTCTCCGGGCGATGCCAGGCGTGGAGCGTGTAGCCCAGGCGGCATGGCCATTGTTGGGAGGCACGAATTGGAACGACTCCATTTCCATCAACGGAGGACCGGCGAGTACTGACCTCGCTTACTTCCTGAATGTCTCGCCCGGATGGCTCGATACCATGAAAATTCCGCTTCTCGGCGGCAGGGACTTCCGCAACAGCGATGCGTATCCGAACGTGGCCGTAGTGAACGAGACCTTTGCAAAGAAATTCCTGAACGACGAACATCCCGTAGGGCGATTCTTCGAAAAGGCATCGGATGACGGAAAGCGCGACCGCATGGAGGTGGTTGGCCTAGTCCGCGATGCGTATTATGGCGATATCCATGAGCCGATGCTGCCTGTTGTCTTTGTGCCGGTCCACTCAACCGACAGCACGGGAATCTTTCGCCCGCTGGATGAAGAGACATTCATCGTACGCACCACTGCTTCGAATCCGCTCGCGCTCGCCTCAATCCTTCGCCAACAGGTGCCACGCGAAGGCGTGCAATTTCACGTCTCGAATATCCGGACACAGGAGCAGATCGATCAGGCACAGACGGTTCGCGAAAGACTGCTGGCTACGCTGGCCTTCTTCTTCGGAGCAGTGGCGCTGCTGCTGGCGGGCGTCGGGCTGTATGGGGTGCTGAACTACTCTTTGCTGCAACGGGAGCGCGAATTCGGCATTCGACTGGCGCTGGGAGCGCGCGCGGGTGACGTCGCGCGAGAGGTGACGGCGCGCATATTCGCAGCAGTTTCGATGGGAGCCGTTATGGGGCTCGGTCTCGGGATGACCTCGACGCGTTATATCGCGTCATTGCTGTATCAGGTGAAGACAACAGAAGTGGGAGTGCTGGCGTTTCCGTCGCTGATCATTCTTGCCACCGCATTGCTGGCCGCGGTACCCGCGGTGATTCGCGCCTTGCGCATCGATCCAGTTGCTATGTTGCGGGCCGAATAGCCAGCTCGGTGCTCTAAGGTATTTTCGCTGCCTCTATGCGCGGATCTATGAGCTGACGGCAGCGGACAAGAAGCAGCTTGTGGCGCAGAAGTCGCGCTGGCAGGCGATGGCGATGGCGTCGGCAGTCAATTGGTGTGCTGAGGACGGTGTGAGATGTCATTGTGGTCGCGCATCGCAAATGTCTTTCGCGGCGATCGGCTGAACCGCGAGATCGACGAAGAGCTTGCATCGCACATTGCTGAGGCAGTGGAACAAGGCCGCGACGCGGAAGAGGCGAGACGCGCGCTGGGCAGAATGGCGCAGCATCAGCAGCAAAGCCACGATGCCCACGTGATCGCGTGGCTCGATTCTCTGCGGGCCGATGTCATCTTCGGATGGCGGCAGTTGAAGCGGAACAAGGTGACCTCGGGTGCGGCGATTCTGTCGCTGGCGCTGGCGATGGGCGCCTGCATCTCGGCATTCCGGTTGATCGATGCATTGCTGCTACGCCCCCTGCCGATGATGGAGCCGGAAAGGCTGCACGTTGTCTCGTTTAACGGCTTTGGTTTGGGAGGCAAACCATACACCTACGATAGCTGCTCGTATCCGATGTTTCGGAAGTGGCGCACAACGGTGAAGGACGACGCGGAGTTGATCGCCATTTCATACGCGGAACGGGAGGATCTGACCTACGGATCGGATGAGCAGACGGAGAAGGCTTACCTGCAATACGTATCCGGATGGATGTTCAGCTCCTTCGGTC
>DASZGZ010000125.1:0-8743 GCA_035938355.1 Acidobacteriaceae bacterium | reverse complement strand
GTGATGAGTGCGGTGTCGAGAGTTCTGTCCTCGTGGAGAGTAGAGTGCGCGCGGGATAACGAGGAAGCGCTCGCGCTGGTGGAGAAGTCCGCTTTCGACCTTGTTATCACCGACCAGGCCAGTTCAAGCCGGGAAGATGTTGAACTGCTTCGAAAGGTACGGCTCGTAAGGCCGAATACCCGTCTGATCATTGTTGCGGACAGGAGTACGCCTGCGGACGTGATCGCCGCGATCCGCGCTCGAGCTTTCAGCTACATTACAAAGCCGCTTTCGACACAGGTTGTGGAAGAGGTGCTGCAACTGGCGATCGAGAGTCCTGCCTGGGAGGACGCGATTGAAATGCTGTCCGGGACAGATGCCTGGATACGCCTTTCGGTGCGCTGTGACGTATCCACGGCCAATCGCCTGCAGCAGTTCGTTCGCGAATTCCTGGATTTGACCGAAGTTGACGAGGATAGGGTGGCGACAGCGAGCAGAGAGATGCTGCTCAACGCGATGGAATATGGTGGGAAGTTTGATCCGGAACGGCGTATCGAGATTGCTTATCTTCGCGCACGTCGCGTGGTGCTCATCCGCATTAAAGATCCGGGCGAAGGATTCTCTTTCAAGGAAAATCTCGCTACAGCTGCGAACAATCCGCCCGATGATCCTTTGCACCATCTGAAGCACCGCGAGGCGCAGGGGATTCGTCCGGGTGGGTACGGAATCTTGCTAGCCAAGAATCTGGTCGATGAACTGTTCTACGGAGAAAAAGGGAATGATGTGCTTCTCATCAAATACATCAATGATGGGCATAGAGGGTCAGCTTCTCCAGCACCCTCAAGATCGAAGACTTTATGACAGCCCTTCGCAGTCTGTAATCGAACGATCGGTCCCGTGAACTCGGCGAGTGTTCGGCAGAGCCGGCGAGCGATCGCCGGCTCAAACCGTCTTAAGCTTTGACCGCCTTGAGATAATCAGCATCAATCCGTAGCGCCTCTTCCCACGGAATGTCGAACTGCTCCTGCTCGACAAAGTAGTGCTTGATCGCGCCCTTCTTCGCCGCCTTGAAGATCGGCCCGTAGTCGATCCTGCCGTGGCCCAGCTGCGCCGCGTGCGGCGGCGTCACGCCCGGCTGGAAGTCCTTCACATGCAGCAGGGAGACGCGATTGGAATACTTGTGCAGCAGCGCGACGGGATCACCGCCGCCTACCATCACCCAGCCGCAGTCCATCTCAAACGTCACCAGCGCCGGATCGGTGAGCTTCATCAGTTCGTCGTACGGAGTCACTCCATCCACCACCACAAACTCCGGCGTGTGGTTGTGATAGCCAAAGTGGAAGCCTGCCGCCTTCACCTTCGCGCCCCACTTGTTGAACTGCTCCGCGTTCCAGTGCCAGTCCTCCAGCGCGAACGTGTGCTCGCCGCCCTTGGCAGGAGGATCCTTGTGCCCCGGATAGGAGCAGATGATGTACTCCGCCCCCAGCACCTTGTGGAACTCGAGGATCTCGTCGAGCGTCTTCGAGAGCACGTCCGACGAGTAGTGGGCGCTGACACAGTGCAGCCCCGCATCTGCCATCGCGGCCTTCACGTCCGCCGCGGAGTGCCCGTAGAACCCGGCTGCCTCCACGTCGCGGTAGCCGAGCGCCGCCACCTTCTTGAGGGTGCCGGCATAGTCCTTCGGCAGTTCCTCACGCACCGAGTAGAGCTCGAGCCCCAGTGGCAGGCCAAAGGGCGAGCCCAGGACGGGGTGGGTGGTCATCAGAGCGCAAGCCGAAACCGCCGCGCTGGTTTGCAGAAATTGCCGTCGAGTAGAAAGAGCCATATGGCCGACCATCATACCCAATCGGCAGCAACGCGACAGCGAATCAGCTTGAGACTATTTCCGAAAAATCGGCGATGTTTGAGAAGCGCTGTGCGACCTCCGCAATCAGCGACAGGCGATTGCGGCGAATCGCAGCGTCAGGCGCCATCACCATCACCTTGTCGAAGAACAAGTCCACCGCCGGGCGCAGCGTCGCGATGCGGCCGAAGGCCTCCGCGTAGCGGTGGGCAGCACGCAGCGACTCAACCTCCGGCGCGATCGAGCTGAATTGGGCATATAACGCCAGCTCTTCCGGCTCGACCAACGCATTCGCAACCGGCGCAGTATCGTATGACTCGCCCTTCTCGCGCGCCTGCCGCAGGATGTTCTGGATACGCTTGAACGCGGCCGAGATTGCCGCCAGATGCCCTTCCGCATCCGACGCGCGCACCGCCGTCAGCGCCTGTGCCCGCGCGATCGCATCGCCCACATCGTCGGCTCCGGCGGCAAGCACGGCCTTCGCCACGTCATAGCTGTAACCCATCACTTCGCGGAGGTAGAAGTCGAGTCGCTCGCCAAAGAATCCGGCAACTGCAGAGGTTGCCGTTTCAGCAAGGGCATTCTGCTGCGGACTCGTCGCCAGCCGCTCTAGCTCGCTCAGCTTCAGCGGCAGCCCGGACTCCGCAAGGATGCGGATCACGCCGTTGGCGGCACGGCGTAGCGCGAAAGGATCCTTCGAGCCCGTCGGCTCCAGCCCGAGCGCAAACATGTCCACAATCGTCGCCATGCGATCGGCCAGCCCAAGCAGTTGGCCCTCAACCGTCGGCGGTATCGCATCGTCCGCCGCAGCCGGCCGATACTGCCAGTAAATCGCCTGTGCCACCTTCTCGCCTAGACCTTCGGCACGCGCGTAGAGCCCCCCGATCACGCCCTGCAACTCGGTAAACTCCTTCACCAGCTCCGCCGTCAGATCCGCTTTGGCCAGGCGTGTCGCGGTCAGCAGTGCAGGCTCGTCCACGGCGACGCCACGCGCCATCACCATCGTCGCCAGCGCTCCTGCCAGCCGCAGGTTCGTCTCCGTCTTGCTTGCGTAGCTGCCCAGGTCCTTCTGGAAGGTCACCGCCTTCAGCAATTCCACACGCTCGACAAGCGGCGTCTTCTGGTCGAAGGTCCAGAAGAACCGTGCATCGTTGAAGCGGGCACGCAGCACGCGCTCATTGCCGTGCCGGATCACGGCCTCGCCGGCCGCATCCACCTGCGTATTGAGCACCGTCAGGAAATGCGGGGCCAGCCTGCCGCTCGCATCATCCACTGCGAAATACTTCTGGTGGTCGCGCATCACGGTCACCAGGACCTCATCCGGCAGCTCGAGGTACTCGCGCTCGAAGGTGCCCAGCACCACGCTCGGCCACTCGGTCAGCTGCGTCACCGTCTCGACCAATGGCTCATCCTCGCGCCAGCGCGCGCCTTCCACCGTGCGGGTCACACGATCCAGCGCCTTGCGTATGCGCTCCCGCCGCGTGCCCACATCGGCGACCACAAACGCTGCCTCGAGCTTCGCCGCATACTCCGCAGGCGCCGCAATCGTCACCGGCGCTTCGCCATGCAGCACGCGATGCCCATAGGTCACACTGTCCGCTGCCTTGCCGCCAAACTCCACCGGCACCACCGTTGCGTCGAGCAGCGCGACCATCCATCTCACCGGCCGTACGAAGCGCTCCGGCTTCCCCGGGCGCCAATACATGCTCTTCGCCCAGTAGATCTTCCCCAGCTCGGCAGGCACCTTCTCTGCCAGGATCTCCGCAGCGCTCCGGCCGGCCTTTGTCACGGTGGCCGACACATATTCGCCCTTCGGAGTGGTCTGCTTCACCAGCCGCTCGATTGGGACGCCGGCCTTCTTGGCGAAGGCCTGCGCAGCCGGCGTAGGCTGGTCATCCTTGAAGGCCACCTTCCAGGCCGGCCCGGTCAACTGCTCGGTCACATCCTGCTGCCGCTCCAGTACATCACTCACCGTCACCGCCAGCCGACGGGGGGTGGCATAGCTGCGCACAATCGCATCCGCCGGCAGCAACTTCTCGGACACAAGCAAGCTCTTCAGACGCTCAGCGAGTTCCTGCTCCGCACTCTTAATCATGCGCGCAGGAATCTCTTCCAATCCAATCTCAAACAGGAGCTCTGCCATTACTCGTTCAGTCCTCTCGCATGCATCAGGCGGCCTGACCCGCGGATTGCGTAGCCAGCGTAGCCGCGTACGCGCGGGCCACTCCCACCGTCAGATTACGAATGCGGCCAATGATGCCTACCCGCTCGGTCACGCTCACCGCACCCCGCGCATCCAGCAGATTGAATATGTGTGAACACTTCAGGCAAAGGTCGTAGGCCGCCAGCACCGGTACCCGATCCCGGTCTCTGTGGGCAGCCTCGTCTTCGCGCACCAGCGCAAGGAGTGCCTGACATTCCTGCTCGTACAGGCGGAAATGCTCCCATAATTTCGCGACATCCGCATGCTCGAAGTTGTAGGTAGAGAACTGGATCTCTTCCTGCAACCGGACCTCGCCGTAGGTGATGTCGCGCTTCGTCAACGGATCGCGCGCCCACACGATGTCATAGATCGAATCGACATCCTGCAGAAAGGCCGCAATACGCTCCAGTCCATAGGTAAGCTCCGCGCAGATCGGATCCAGCTCCAGCCCACCGCACTGCTGGAAATAGGTGAATTGCGTGATCTCTAGGCCGTCCAGCATCACCTGCCAGCCCACACCCCAGGCACCGCCAGCCGGCCATTCCCAGTTATCCTCTTCGAACTTCAGGTCGTGCTCGCGCAGATCAATACCCATCGCGGCCAGCGATTCGAGATAGATCTCCTGCACACGCTCCGGCGGCGGCTTCAGAATCACCTGGAACTGTGTGTGCTTGAAGAGACGGTTGGGATTCTCCCCGTAGCGTCCATCCGCCGGGCGACGGGAAGGCTGCGCATAGGCAACGTGAAAGGGACGCGGCCCAAGCACACGGAGAAATGTCTCCGGCGACATCGTGCCCGCGCCAACTTCGACGTCGTACGGCTGCTGAAGCACGCAGCCGCGCGCCGCCCAGAAGGTCTGCAGGTTGAAAAGGAGTTCTTGAAAGGTCAATGCCTTTGCGTTCGCCACACGCCGATTCTAAATGACGCCTTGTTGCGCTCTGTGTGGCCAGGCGGCCGGGTATACTGCGGTTGTCTGCCATGCGCCTGCTGCCTGTCGTGATCGCACTGCTGCTTTCCACGCGAACCGCGCCGGCGCAAAATGACTCCAACACCCAGCAAAGCCCCCCGACGGACACTGCCGTCGTGTTGCACGACTACGAATCCTGCACCTTCGATGATGGATTGCAGATCGTGAAGATCGATTCGCTCCCGAAAGGCGTGCAGCAGCGCACCGTCGACACCACACAAGGGCCGAAAACCATCCAGATGTTGGCAGGGCGGCGCATCATGTTTGCCTACGGCGTAGGCGGCGACTTCTTCGCCAACGTGAAGCCGGAGCTGCTTCCGGACGATACATGGGCGACCGAGAAACAAAGTTTGCTCGATGAGATCGCGGCCATGCTCGCCGCCGATCACAACACCATGCCTACCACCAGCCTCCCCCAGACGATGCATGGCCTGGAACTCCATGGACTGGACCGCACCGAGCTGAAAGGCGGCACGCTCGGCTTCTATCTGCTCTTTGACAACGAGCACCACATTGCGACCAGCGTCTATCTCCTCAATCAGGAGCCGCTGACCCGCCGGTTTCAGACGATTGAGCAGTATCGTCAGCTGCGCACTCGATTCCTCGCAACCTACACCGGTTGCATCGCGCAGAACCGCTCGCTGCATGCGCCTGCTGCAAAGGATGGAAGATGAAACAGTATGGTCTGCTATGCCTGCTCCTCGCTGTCTGCGCGCAATCGAGTTTGATCGCGAGAGCACAGGCGACATCCGCACCAACTACCCCCGCCCCAACGAATCCTGGAGCAACGGCGAAGCTGCAGGCCCCTCCGGCTGCTGTCGATCGACTTGAGCTAATCGGGCCGGGCGGCCAGCATGTCACCATCTCAGCGGCTGATCTGCAGTCGCTAGCTCGGAAGACCCTTCAGGTGCATAACGCCCATACCGGCGCAACGGAAACCTATCAAGGCGTCGAGCTCTCGCTACTGCTGGCGCGCCTCAACGCACCGCTGGAGCAAAAACTGCGCGGCAAGGCGCTCGCGATGTATGTCGTGGCCGAGGGAGCGGACAAGTATCGCGCCCTCTATTCGCTCGCCGAGCTCGACCCAGCCTTCCACAACGGAACGGTGATCGTGGCCGACCGCGAAGGTGGTCAGCCAATTACGAGGGACGGTCCGTTCAAGCTTGTGAATACGGAAGATAAGCGCCCGGCGCGGTGGGTCCGCAATCTGGCATCTATGCAGCTGAGTTCCATTCCGTAATCGATGGTTGCTTTACGTGCCGACGCGCACCAGCACACAGGTGATATTGTCGCGTCCGCCGGCGGCATTTGCGGCAGCAATCAGGTTCGCGCAGAGTGCGTCCAGATCGCTGACACCGTCCTGCAGAATGGCGGCAATCGCGGCGTCGTTGAGTTCGCGTGTCAGCCCGTCGGAGGCGATCAGATAGACATCGTCACGCTCAAGCTGGAATTCCTGAATGTCTGCGACCACCTCGGCCCGCGTGCCGACGGCCCGCGTGATGACGTTTTGCATCGGCGACCGGCGTGCTTGCTCACGCGTCATGCGGCCGATGCGAATCTGTTCCTCGACCAGCGAGTGGTCCTGGGTCAGGCGTTGGAGGGTACCGCCGCGCCACAGGTAACACCGGCTGTCACCAACATGCCCTAGCCATGCAGTGTTGCCGCTGACCGAAAAAGCAACCAGCGTGGTGCCCATGCCTTCCAGGCGGCGGTCGCGCCGCGCGCGTTCATATACGGCATGATTGGCCAATCGCACTGCCTCGCGGATCGCCGCTGCCCCCTTCTTCGCACCGGCCAGGGCAGCAGCAGCAGTCTCCGCTGCCAGATGACTCGCCGTTTCGCCGGCCGCGGCCCCTCCCATGCCATCGCAAACGACAAATGCCCCTGCCTCGGGCAGCATGACAAAGAAGTCTTCGTTGGCGCTCCGCGAGCGTCCGCGGTCGGTAAGGCCCGCAGCGGTCAAAGCGGCACCCTTGCCCACCATGTTGGCGGCCTGCTGCTCTTCGGTTCGAGTCTGCATAATGCGCGTAACGATGTCCCCTCAGAAGCAGCTATCGGAGCAGCTATCGCCGCCTTCGCAATCTATCATGCTACCGGCTCCGGCGGGGTTTGCCCACCTGCCGTTTTTTCTTACAACAAATTGGCAGGCAATGCCGCTTGCCTGCCCTGTTCTCTGCATGCTTACGGCTGCGGCAGCACCATCACCTGCACGCCGCTCGGCTCCGCGGCGGAGTGATAGACCTGCTCTGTGGCTTTCTTGAAGTCCTCGGGCTTCGCGTGTGGGATGTCCGTGAAGGTTTGCGGGTTGCGATCGGTCAGCGGGAACCACGAGCTCTGCACCTGCACCATGATGCGGTGGCCCCGGCGGAAGGTGTGGTCCAGGTCCGGCATCTCGAACTCGAGGTCCGTCACCTTGCCCGGCGTTAGCGCCTCCGGCTTTTCCCAGCTGTTGCGGAACTTCGCGCGCATCGGCTCACCACGCAACAATTCCTGGTAACCACCCATGTGCAATGGTGGCGTAGCCAGGATGCGCTTGTTGCCGGAACTCGTGCCCTCCGGGTCCGGATAGTCGTTCGGATAGACGTCGATCAGCTTTACATCAAAGTCCGAATCCGTGCCGCTTGAGGCGATCTTCAGTTTCGGGCTGATTGGGCCGGCGATGGTAACGTCCTCGGTCAGCGGATCGGTTTCGTACACCAGCACATCCGGCCGCGTCGAGGCGAAGCGCTGGTCCTCGACCATATAACGCTGCGGCACAGTGTCCGTCACATAGGGAACGAATGGCACCGGACGCAGCGGGTCGCTCACATATTCGTCATACTCCTTCCCAGCGTTGCCGGAGGGTTCCTCGAAGGAAAGCTTTCCATCCGCGTGGAAGTACAGCATCTTCGGCTGCGCGCCTGGCGGAGGCCAGCTGGGATACTTACGCCATACGTTCGTTCCTGTCTCGAACATGTAGGCCTCAGGCGGCGCTTCACCCTTGCCCTTCAGGTAGTGCTCAAAGAACGGGAACTGTATCTCTTTGCGGAAGAATTCGCTCGTCTTTGCGTTGAATGGGATGTCGCCGAGAGAAGCGCCGTCGCTGCGTGCCCATCCGCCATGCACCCATGGGCCCTCAACAATCGTATTCGTCGTGCCCGGGTTCGCCTTCTCGATGGCGCGATACGTGCCCCACGGGCCGCTCAGGTCCTCTGCGTCATACCAGCCGCCCACGGTCATCACCGCGCAGTGCACGTTGTGCATGTGCTGGGAAAGGTCGCGCGCTTTCCAGTAGCTGTCGAAGGTGGTGTGATTGAGCTGATCGGTAAAGAGAGGGTTCGAGCCCTTCAGATCGCGCGTATCCAGCAGCGAAGTCGGCGTCGCCGTCAGGTAGAACTGATAGCTGTCCGGCGTACCCATGTCAAAGCGTTGGCGCGGCGTCTGCGCACCCGTCGTTGGCTCAGCGAAGGGCGTGAAGACGGTATAAAACCCGAAGTTGGCCGACAGCATGAAGGCGCCGCCGTGATACGCATCATCGCCTTCAAATAGGTTCGTCATCGGCGCCTGCGGGCTCGCCGCCTTGATTGCCGGATTCGAATCAATGATGCTTGCTGAGGTGTAAAAGCCGGGGTACGAGATACCCCAGATTCCCACCTTCCCATTGTTGTTCGGCACGTGCGCCAGCAGCCAGTCGACCGTATCGCTCATGTCCGAGCTGTCATCCACGTCGGTCTTCGACTTCTTGTCATCGATGTGCGGGTGCATCTCGATG
>DASZGZ010000124.1:0-9080 GCA_035938355.1 Acidobacteriaceae bacterium | reverse complement strand
ATCGCGGGCAAACCCATGCTGCAATGGATCGTCGAAGCCGCGCTGGCAGCACCGCGGCTCGATCGCGGGGTGATTGCGACGGATTCGGATGAGGTGATGGCGCTGGCCGCGCAGCATGGCTGGGAGGCTGTGCTGACCTCGTCCGATCTGCAGAGCGGCTCGGATCGCGTTCATGCCGTATCCCGGCAGATACCTTCGGACATTGTCGTGAACATACAGGGGGACGAACCGATGCTTCGTCCCGCCCACATCGATGCACTCCTCGCCCCGTTCGATCGCTCCGACATCGACGCCCATGTGACGACGCTTTGGACACCCTGCACGCCGGAAGAGATCGACGACCCGAATGCAGTAAAGGTCGTGCTTGCGGAAGATGGGCGCGCACTTTATTTTTCGCGTTCCACCATTCCCTTCGACCGTGACCGCAGCGGCAACATCGTCTATCGGAAACATCTCGGCCTCTACGCGTATCGCCGCGCGGCGTTGGAAAGCTTCGCTGCACTACCGCCGCATCCGCTTGAGACGGCGGAGCGCCTGGAACAGCTCCGTCTGCTCGCGCACAACATTCCCATCTACGTGGAGCAGACGCCCCACACCGCGATCGGCGTCGATACAGAGGCGGATCTCGAGCGCGTTGCGGCCATCCTGGCAACGAGGTGAGGACCGGACGCCTATTGACGCTGCGCCGATTCACCGTACAGTACGAAGATGGCAATTCACACGATCGAGGGCGTCACGCCCGATGTACTGGACAAGGGTCTCGGCGAACTGAAGAGTACCGGCTTCACGGTGGACGGCGACCGCGTCTCCGGGATGGGAGTCGAAGCCTCCTTTGAACTGACGGATGGCGTTTTGACCGTGAATGTGGAGAAAGCTCCGCCCTTTCTCGAGGGCATAGTGGAGAAGCAACTGCGGTCATTCTTCAGCTAGGGCAGCCCACGAGAACTCCGGGACCGCGGCGGTGCGCACCCTGTAAACTGGATCGCATGAGCGCCTCCGCCACCCTATCCAGCGCCCCGCCGACCGCTGCGCCGAAGCTCAGTCAACGCATCGGCCGCATCGAAGTCTCCGCCACCATGGCCGTCACCGCCGCCGCCGCAAAGCTGCGGGCTGAGGGCGCAAAGCTCGTCGATTTCGGCGCCGGCGAACCGCATTTCGCCACGCCGCGCCACATCAAGGACGCGGCCATTGCCGCTATTGAAGCGAACTTCTCGCGCTATACGATCGTCGCTGGCATCGCCGAGGTCCGCAAAGCGATCGTAGAGCGCCACGCCTGCGACTTCGGCTCCAACTACACGCCGGAAGAAGCTGTATTCACCACTGGCGGCAAGCTCGCGCTCTTCAACGCTATCGAAGTGCTCATCGATCACGGCGACGAAGTCATCCTGCCCGTGCCCTACTGGGTCTCTTACAAGGACATCATTCAGTACGCGGGCGGCAAGGTGGTCTATCTCGAAACCGCCGAGAGCGAGAACTTTCGTGTGACCGCGGAGGCCATTGAGCGCGCCATCACTCCCCGCACCAAGGCGATCATCCTCAACTCGCCCTCCAATCCATCGGGCGCAGTCATCTCCCGTGCCGATCTCGAGCGAATCGTACGTCTCGCACATAGCCGGGGTATCTACCTGATGCTCGACGAGTGCTACGCCTACCTCATCTTCAACGAGGCGGCGTTCTCTGGCGCGTCGGTTACAGAAGCGAAGGAGCATGTGATCGTGCTCGGCTCGCTCTCCAAGACCTACGCGATGACCGGCTGGCGTGCCGGCTTCGCGCTGGGGCCCAAACCGATCATCGCTGCGATGAGCAAGCTGCAGTCGCAGTCCACCTCGTCTACGGCCGCCATGGTGCAAAAGGCGGCGATTGCCGCGCTCACCGGTTCGCAGGAATGTGTCTCCGAGATGCGTGCCGACTATATCCGCCTGCGAGACACTATCGTCGCGGGTCTGCGCAGCATCCCCGGAATCACCTGCACCATGCCGGAAGGCGCCTTTTACGCATATCCGAACGTCTCCGGACTACTGAAGACATCGGGCATCGCAACGCCGGCCGAACTCACCTCGCGCCTGCTGCACGAAGCTGGAGTTGTCGTGGTGCCGGGCGAGGCTTTCGGCACAGACGAGCACATCCGGTTCTCTTACGCGGTCTCGCATAAGGATGTGGAAGAAGGGCTCAATCGCCTGCGAGCGTTTGCAGCGAAGTTCTAGCTCATGAGAAAGCTGAAGGCCAACGTCGCGCAAGCAACGTTGGCCTTTGGCTTTTCCAGAACCCGTCTCAGCTTCTCTGCCGATTGGCCGTCAGTCCCCGGGACAGGCTGAATGGCACGAACGCGATCAATGTTCCAATCGCCAGCCACCCCAGGTGCAGCCGCATTGCCATATCTGCCCATTCTGCGACCATTCCCCGCGAGCCCAGCGCGGCGGCAGAGAAGGCGGCATGCGAGATCAGATGCATGACGGTTATGGCGCCAAATATCAGCAGAGTTACCGAGACTGCGATCGCCAGCACCACCATGCAGATGCCGGGCACGGCGCGGCGCCAGGGAAACCGTATCGGGCCAAGGGCAGCAGCCGCTGCTGCTTCCTCGCGCACACGCTCCATCACCGCAGCGGCAAAGCCGGAGGATGGCTCAATGCTCTCCGCGTGCGCCGCGGCGGAGTCCGGGGAGCCAAAACTCCGGGCGAGCAGGCGGTCCAACTCGTCACCTTTGTCCATATCAGACATCACAACACTCCTTCCGGCGTGAGCGCCAGCAGCCGCGGTAACTTTGCGCGCAGAATCTCTCTGCCGCGGTGCAGTCGCGCCTTCACCGTGCCCTCCGGCAGCCCCAGGCTCTGGGCCGCGGCGGGAACGTCCATTTCGTGGAAGTAAAACAGCAGCATGGCCTCGCGATACTTCGGCGGCAACGCTAAGACGGCTCTCCTCACAGCGAGATCGCGATCACGACGCTCATGGGCTTCGATCATCGAAGCCGGATCGGCCGGCTCAGGCGCTTCATCCAGAGCCACCATCCGCTGCGGTATGCGGCGGAGTTCGCTGCAGTAGACATTGGTGGCTAGGCTAAAGAGCCAGGTTGAAAACGCGGCGTCACCGCGGAAGCCGTCCAGCCCGCGATAAGCGCGGAGGAACGCCTCCTGCGCCATCTCTTCGGCCCGGCCCCGATCGCCGCAGAAGCGATACGCCAGATTGACGAGGGGAGTCTGCCATCGGCGCACGATGGCTGCAAAAGCCTCAACGTCGCCGCCCCGCACCCGCGCCACATCGGCACGATCGGCGGCCGCCTTGCTGAGTTCTGCACCCATGGAGCTGATATCCCTCCGCTACTGTACGACCGAAGCAACCGGCTTGCGGTTGCGTTTTCTTTTTTCTGGTCGCACCTCAAAAAAATGCAACCGTCGACACGGCGGCCCGGTCATACCGGTTGCAGACAGTCAGCCGTCACTCAGGAGATCGTCATGGATTACGCCAAGCCAGAAGTTATGATTTTTGTCTTTCTCGCAGTCGCCGCGGTTGCGCTCTACTCCTATCTGTCCATCAATTCGTATGTCAATGGCCGGCGCAAGGAGCGCGAGGCCTACTACAGGAACGAGACAGTTCGCCGGCTGACGGAAAGCGCTGGAGCCGGTGCCGACGGCGCGATCGCGCTGCTGCGCGAAGAAGACCGCCTGCAGATGCGCCGCCGGCTGGAGGGCACGAAGCTCGGCGGACTCATCACCACGGCAGTGGGAATCGGCCTCATGATCTTTCTGGGCATCGCGAACGACGACAGCCATCTCATCGGGGTCGCTATTGGTGTCGTGCCGCTGATGGTCGGCATCGCGTTGCTCGTCTACGCCTACCGCCTTGCACCAAAGGAGGTGTAGGAGGGTTACCTGCGGCGCCTGCTCCGATCAGCGCGCACAGCCAGTACGGGCATCCGTCCGTTACCATAACGAGACGATGTCCAGTCAACCCGACTTCCGCCCCATCATTCTGGCCGGGGGCAGCGGCACGCGCTTCTGGCCACGCAGTCGGAAGGCCCGGGCCAAGCAGGTGCTGGCGCTGGATGGCGAGCGCACGATGATCCAGCGCACGCTCGATCGTCTGCTCCCACTTGCTCCCGCTCATACCGCCTGGGTCATCACAAACGATCTGCTTTCGTCCGCTATCTGCGTACAGCTCGATACGGTTCCGCAGGAGCAGGTGCTATGTGAGCCCGCCGCGCGCAACACTGCTCCCGCCGCGGGTCTGGCCGCATTCCTGGTGGAGAAGACCTCCCCGGACACCGTACTCGGCGTCTTTCCCGCGGATCACATCATCAACAATGAGCCGCACTTTCTGGCGACACTCCAACGTGGCATTGCACTGGCTGCCGCGGGCGAAAACATCGTTGTGCTCGGCGTGGTGCCGACTCGTGCAGAAACCGGTTACGGCTACATCGAGACCGGAAGCACACTGGAGCCCGGCATACAAGGCGTGCGACGGTTCACCGAAAAGCCCAACCAGGAAAAGGCCGAGGAATTCGTCGCGGCCGGCAACTATTACTGGAACAGTGGAATCTTCCTGTGGAGTGCACGCACCCTGGCCAACGCAATGCGCGAGCACCTGCCTGAGACGACGCCGCTGCTCGAAAAGATTGCCGCCGCACATGGAACTCCCAGCTTTGCCGAGGTGTTCAACGAGCTATACCCGCAATGCGAGAACATCTCCGTTGACTATGCTGTGCTTGAGCCGCGTTCCGCCAAGGGTGAACATCGGTCCAACCTTTATTGCCTGCCTGCCGACTTCGGGTGGAATGACCTCGGCTCCTGGGCAGCACTCTATGAGCATCAACTCGCCCAGCAACCCGAAGCCCCCGCGGCGAATATCGCTGAAGCATCAGAGACCATTGCCATCGACGCGCATGGCAACTATGTCTATTGCCCGGGGAAGTTCGTCGCGCTCGTGGGCGTGAAGGACCTGGTAATAGTCGATACCGGCGATGCGTTGCTCATCACTTCGCGAAGCCATTCGCAGGATGTGGGTAAAGTGGTGAAGCAGTTGGTTTCGCAGGGCAAGACCGATCTGGTGTAACTGCGTGATCTTCGTGATATCGTTTCCTCTCTTAAAAGTAAAATCAGTCCGAGCATGACAACTCCACCCATCAAATTTGGCACCGACGGATGGCGCGGCGTAATCGCCGATGACTTCACCTTTGCGAACGTTCGAATCGCGGCTGCGGCCATTGCGAACTACATCCTGGCTCATGAGGATGCCGGGAAAGGTATCTGCATTGGTTACGACACCCGCTTTGGTTCCCCCGCCTTTGCGCGCACCGTCGCCGAGGTAGCCGCTTCGGCCGGCATTCCCGTGCGCACCGCTGCCGCTATCACGCCGACTCCGGCCCTCTCGTACGCCGTACGCGAATCGCAAGCCGCAGGCGGAGTCATGATCACTTCAAGCCACAATCCGTATCAGTGGAACGGCGTGAAATACAAGGCAGGCTATGGGGGTTCGGGATCGCCTTCGATCATGGCCAAGATCGAAGGCTTCCTTGGACAGCCCCTGCGCCAGGCCGCACAACCCGCATCGATCGTCGAGGAAGACTTCACCACTCCCTACGTCGCAGCCATATCGCGCTTTGCCAACCTCGATGCCATAGCACGCTCCGGTCAGCGCTTCGCCATCGATGCCATGTACGGCGCAGGTGCCGGGGTATTGGCCGGCATCTTCCGGCCGCTCGGCATCGATATCGTCGAGATTCGTGCCAACCATGATCCGCTGTTCCCCGGCATCAACCCCGAGCCGATCGAGCCCCACGTGCGCGCGTTGCAGGAGACGGTTGTCGCAGAGAAATGCCAGGCCGGCTTCGTCACCGATGGCGATGCCGATCGTCTCGGCGCGGTCGATGAATATGGCAACTTCGTCGATCCACACAAGATTTTTGCCATCCTTCTGCGCTGGCTTCTGGAACGCAAGGGCTGGACTGGCGGAGTCACACGAGCATTCAACACTACGAAAATGCTGGATCGCATCGCGGCCAAGCACAATCAGCCGCTCTATGAGCACGGCATTGGCTTCAAGTATGTCTGCGATCTCATGCTGGAGCATGACATTCTCATCGGCGGCGAGGAGTCCGGCGGAATCGGCATCAAGCGCCATCTACCGGAGCGCGACGGCTTGCTTAACTGCCTTCTGCTTGCCAACGTGATGGCGGATGAAAAGAAGACGCTTGGCCAGCTTGTCGCCGACCTGCAGCGGGAGTTTGGCGAGCACCACTACGGGCGCATCGACCTTCACATCCCGGATGCGCTTAAGAACAGCGCCATCGCCCGGGCGCGAACCATCCAGCCCGGTGCGATCGACTTCGCGGGCATGCCGGTTCTGCGCGTGGAGACCCTGGACGGCATAAAGTTCTTTCTGGAAAATCCCGAAGCAGCGTCAAAGCCCAACGCAGCCGAAACCTGGCTGCTTCTGCGCGCTTCCGGCACCGAACCGCTGATGCGCATTTACTCCGAGTCGGTATCGAGGGAGTCAGTCAACAGGCTGCTCGAGTCGGCGCGCGCATTTGCGCTTGCGAGTCGCTGAATCACTCGGTCGCCAGGTGAAAGATGACATTCACCGTTGTCTCCACCTCTACAGGCTCGCCGTTCAGCATGTAAGGCCGATACCGCCACGTACGCACTGCGTCCTCTGCCGCCACCGATAGGATCGGTGACCCGCTCAAAAGTCGAAGATTCTCAATCGTGCCGGTCCTCGAGATGGTGGCTGCAAGCACCACCGTGCCTTGCACATGGCTCGCAATTGCGATTTTGGGGTATCGAGGATTGACGCCGCTCAGTTTGTGACCTTCCATCACTCCGGAGGAGATGACCGCCCTTTTCGGAGGCACAACATGCACTTGCGGTATTGAGGCGGAGCCAATCGAGTCGGGCAGGCCGCTGAAAGAACCGCTACCTCTGGCATCGAGCACCGGTCCCGAGTCGCCCGGCAGTGACTCATCTTCGGCGGACACGATGCGATCAGGAATCACGCGAGGCGCCGTAAAAGCATTCAGAAAAATCGTCGGCATGGTCGCCATAGTGAATCGCGCCACACGGACCAGAGGCGGAGCGGGCGGTGCAGGAGCGGCCAGCAGCGTACTCAAAGCCTGCTTTGGCAAAGATGCGGGATGCAGCAGAGGCAACAATAGCAGCAGGCATGCGACGCAGAGATTGCACATGGCAGCGACGCCTGAGGACCAGCCACGATGTGTTCTCAACTTTCCGCCGGACTCGACCAGCGCATCTTCGAACATGGCGCACCTCGCGTGTGGGACGCTGCATAACACTGCAGACATGCCTATAGACACGGAGCGCGCAGCGCTTGTTCCCGCTACTTCGTCAGCTCTGCCTCAATGCGCTCGGTCAACCGCGCGTCCTCCGGCTCGATATCCGGCGCAAAGCGAGCTACCGGCGTCCCTCCACGGTCCACTAGAAACTTCTCAAAATTCCACAGCACTTCGGGCTCCGGATTCGGCGTCACGCCGAATTCAATCAGATGCTGACGCAGATCCTGCGTGCCTGTCGTCGGCTTCGGTTGCGCCTTGATCAGCGACGCATAGAGCGGATGCTTCTCCGTGCCCACCACGGTGATCTTTTCGAAGACCGGAAACTTGACTCCAAAATTCGTCGTGCAGAACTGCGCTATCTCCGCGTTCGTGCCCGGTTCCTGGGCTGCAAAGTCATTCGCCGGAAAACCCAGCACCGCAAAGCCGCGGTTCCGGAAGCGCGCATAGAGGCGTTCCAACCCCTCGTATTGCGGCGTAAAGCCGCACTTCGACGCCACGTTCACAATCAGCAGCACCTTCCCCTGATAATCGACCAGCGACTCAGCTTTACCGTCGATCCGCCTTAGCGGAAAATTCCCAATCCTCTCGCTCATCGTGATATCCCCTTCCCGCAGTATATGAACGGAAGCGTTGTGCGGAAATGCAAAGGGCGCAGCCAAAGCCACGCCCTACGCAACTTCCAACACGGCCTACTACTTCATGCCGTCCAAAATGGAGCCCACCAGCCCACCCACAACACCCGCCTCTGCTGTCTCCGCGCGCCGTTCCTTCGGCATATACTCCTGCAACTTGTGCGCCAGCTTCGCGATCGGCAGAGTCTGCAACCAGACGCGTCCAGGGCCGGTAAGGGCCGCGAGAAAGATGCCATCGCCACCGAAGATCATGTTACGGATGCCCGGGACCCGCATGATCTGGAAGTTCACGCCGGCTTCAAATGCGCCGACATGCCCCGGGTGCACACGCAACAGTTCGCCGGGCTGTAGATCCTTCACGATCAACTCACCGGACAGTTCGAGCCAGGCCATTCCCACACCGCTGACTCGCTGCAGCAGAAATCCATCCCCGCCAAAGATACCCGCCCCCAGCGACTGCTGAAAGCCAACGCCGAGTTGGATCCCCGCCGTCGCACAAAGAAACCCATGGCGGTGAATGAAAAACTCCCGTCCATTCGTAACCTCGACGGGAACTATATGGCCGGGTACCTTGGTTGCAAATGCGATTTCGCCCGGCGCCCCCACCGCACGGTATTCCGTCATGAAGAGCGTCCCGCCACCCGCCACCCGCTTAAGCGCGCCGAAGAATCCCCCGCCGCCACCCATCTGCGTATGCGTCATCATCTGGATCGACGCCGACATCCACGACAGCTCTCCCGCCTCGGAGATGATCGCGTCATTGTGATCCAGCAGAAACTCCAGCACCGGCATCGTCGTGCCCGTTACCCGGCTTTGCATTTCCTTATCCTCCCGGCGTCCGCCGCACCTCTCGGCCCCCACGCCAGCATACACATACGCGCTCCGACCGCGTATGGTTCCTCATTCGGTTTTACGGCATTCGCAGCAAATCCGGGTGGGCAGCCGGTTGCCGCCGCCCCGGACCAGGGCCATTCGCGGCATCTCCCTGTTGACAGTCAACAGGTGCGCGGAGGTATATTCCTGTTGACTTACAACAGGAGCGCGAATGGAAGACAAGACCGAGCTTCTTCAGGGCACGCTCGATACACTAGTGCTGAAGACCCTGGCCTCGATGGGTCCGCTGCACGGCTACGGTCTTGCGCGCCGCATCGAGCAGGTAAGCG
>DASZGZ010000123.1:0-8322 GCA_035938355.1 Acidobacteriaceae bacterium | reverse complement strand
GAGCGTTGCCGCCGGGTAATGCATCAGCGTGGCTGGATCTTCCAGGACATGCCACAGCTTGGCTCCGACCACACCGAGAACAGTGACGAAGGCCACGACGCTGATCGCGTCCGCCTCGACATGAAAGCGCCGGACGTTCAGGTAGAGGACATAGCCGGCACAGACAGCGGCCAGCCAGAGCATGAGACCGAAGGTGCCGATGGTGAGCGGGCCTAGATGAATATATGGATACATGCGCGCTGGTTCACTCTTGAGTATAGCGAGCGCGACTATCTTTGGAGGAAGACGTGATGTTGGGAGAAGATAGATCATGGCGACGCCGATTCGACATTCGTACCTGCCGGCTCATCCCCCGGTTCTGATCGGCCGCGATGCCATCGCCGCCCGGGTCGTCGAAATCGGCGCGCAAATCGACCGCGATTTTGCCGGCGAGTCGGTCCTGCTGGTCGGTGTGCTCAAGGGCGCGGCTATCTTTCTCTCTGATCTCGCCCGCGCCATCAGCATTCAATGCACCTTCGACTTCGTCGCCGTCTCCAGCTACGGCAAGGGCACGCGTTCCAGTGGAGCGGTCAAGCTCATCAAGGACCTCGACCACCCGATCGAGGGGCGCAACATCATTCTGGTCGAGGACATCCTCGATACTGGACTGACATTGTCTTTCCTCAAGCGCATGCTCACGCAGCACCGGCCTCGCTCGCTGCGGGTGGCAACGCTTCTCGACAAGCCCGATCGTCGTCTCGAACCGATCCAGGCAGAGTACGTCGGATTCACCATCCCCAACCACTTCGTCATCGGCTATGGCATGGACTATGCAGAGCGCTTCCGGAATCTCCCGGATATATGTATATTTCCGCCCGACGCGGCTGACTGACGTTCTCCACAGCCCATGTGGCAAACTCCCGTCCGTCCGCTGCGTCCATCAGAAGGGTGGCATCCATATGCTCACCCGGGGAGCGAAGTGCGAAAATGAGAGTGATGGAGCCGAACATCTCTGACGAGATCGTCGTATCGACGCGTGGCACCTTTGACGCTGCCGGTTTTGCAAGAAACGCCCTGGCCACCCCAGCCAACCTGGCTGCGGTGCTGGACCACACACTGCTCAAGCCGGAGGCAACACGCGATCAGGTGCTTGCCCTGTGCCATGAGGCCGCTGAACATCGTTTCGGCTGCGCGATGGTGAACCCCACATGGGTGCCGCTCGCAACCTCTGTGCTGGCCGGCACCGGCATACCCGTCGGCGTCGTCATCGGGTTCCCGCTGGGCGCCAGCCTCTCCACAACCAAGCGCGATGAGGCACGTGAGATGGTCAAGATGGGCGCGCGCGAACTCGATATGGTGCTCAACATCGGCATGTTGAAGAGCGGACTGTACGATCAGGCCGAGGCGGAT
Source organism: Acidobacteriaceae bacterium (assembly GCA_035938355.1). Lineage (GTDB taxonomy): Bacteria > Acidobacteriota > Terriglobia > Terriglobales > Acidobacteriaceae > KBS-83. Next base: position 6,933 of record DASZGZ010000123.1, on the reverse strand, counting down.
ATTCGCTCCGTCGCGGAGGTCGGTCGCGCTGCAGGCGCCGTAGTGAAAGTGATTCTCGAAACCTGCCTGCTCTCCATGCCCGAGAAGCTGCGCGCGGCCGAGATCGTCATCCATGCCGGCGCGGATTTCCTGAAGACGAGTACCGGCTTTTCCACCGGGGGCGCCACCGCCGCCGATGTCGCACTGCTCCGCGGTATTGCCGGCGATAGTTGCGGTGTCAAGGCATCCGGAGGCATCCGCACTCTCAGCGACGCTCGGACGATGCTCGAAGCCGGCGCAAGCCGCATTGGCGCAAGCGCCAGCGTCCGCATCGTCGAAGAGCTGAACTCGGCGCTTGCTGCCACAGCCACAACCTGACCCATCCCATCGATTCGCACGATTTCTGCGGCCATAATGCCGCCCCCTCGCTGCGCTATGATGACTCGATTGCCTGCCCCGTCCCGGGTGCAGGCAGTGGAGCGGATTTGTGAAGGATGACGGCCAGCCGGATCAGCCCCAAGACCGGTCTCCGGAGAGCTTCGAGGGGGATTATCGGCCCGCTAGCGAAAGCGCAGCGGCGCGCGTACTGGTGCGCGCCGAGCCCATCCAGCTCGCATTTCTCATGCGGCTGGCAAATGCGCTCAATGCCACGCTCGACCTCCAGACCATCATGCATCAGACCGCGGAGCTGGTCCGGGCGGTCATCGATTTCCGCATCTTCGCAATCCTTCTGCTGAACGACCGCACCAACGATCTCCGTATGCGCTTCCAGGTTGGCCACACGCCGGAGACCGAGCGCCGCCGCTTTCGCATCGGCGAGGGCATCATCGGCGAAGCTGCTTCGCGCAAGGAACCGGTGCTGATCAATGATGTGCGCACGTCGAAGAATTACGTGTCGGCGAACGAAGCGGTGCGCTCGGAGCTGGCTGTCCCGCTCATCGTCAAGGGACGGGTCATCGGTGTCATCGACATCGAAAGCGAGGAGGTCGGCTACTTCCAGGAGGAACACCTCCGTCTGCTGGAGTTGACCGCGTCGCGCGTAGCGGTGGCGATCGAGAACGCCCGGTTGTACACCCGCGTCTCGCGGCAGGCACAAACGCTCGCGGTGCTCACCGAGATCTCACGCGACCTCAGCTCGATCCTCGACCTGGACGAGCTGCTGGAGCGCATCGGCCATCTGCTGCGCCGCCTGATCGACTACCAGATGTTCTCCATCCTGCTGCTCAATGAGCGCGATCAGGTGCTGGAAACGCAATTCGCTGTTCGTTTCGGTGAGCGCTACGTTCCCATCGAGCGCGTTCCGCTCGGCCGCGGCCTTGTCGGCCTTGCGGTGCAGACGCAGGCGCCGGTTTACGCTCCGGACGTTCGCCGCGATTCTCGCTACCACATGGTCAATCCGCTCACACGCTCGGAGCTGGCAGTCCCGCTCATTTACAAGAAGAAAGTGATCGGCGTGCTGGACATGGAGCACACCCGCGCCAACTACTTCAACGAAGATCACCAGCGCACCATCGTCACCTTGGCGGCGCAGATCGCCATCGCCATCGAAAACGCTCGCCTCTACCAGCGCGTGGCACAGCAGGAGCAGCGTCTGGAGCACGACCTCGAGATGGCGCGCGAGGTTCAGCTTCGCCTGCTGCCACAGTCGCTTCCGAAACATCAGACCACCGAGTTTGCAGCCCGTTTCCTGCCGGCGCGCACCATCGGCGGCGACATGTATGACTTCCTTCACTACGACAGCCACCGCACCGGCATCGCACTGGGAGACGCCAGCGGCAAGGCCGCGCCGGCGGCGCTCTACGCCGCGCTGGTCAGCGGCATCATGCGTGCAGCCGCTCCCCGGGCGCTGCATCCGGAAGAGATGCTGCGGCTGCTCAATGATTCGCTGCAGGAGCGGCGCGTCGACGCACAATACGTCACCATGATCTACGCGGTATGGAATGACGAAGACCAGACGCTGGAGATTGCGAACGCCGGCGCGGTGCAGCCGCTCATTACCCGCAATGGCGAAGTGGAGACCATCCATGCCGAGGGTTTTCCGCTCGGCCTCTTCCCCAATGTCTCGTACGAGCAGTTCACGCTCTCGCTGCGTCCGGGCGACTCCGTCGTCTTCTTCAGCGATGGCCTCGCCGACGCCCAGAACCCGGAGGGGGAGATGTTTGGGACCGAGCAACTCTGCGAGATCGTTCAGCAGAACGCATTCCTGGGCGCGAATGAGCTCGCCGACCTCGTGATGGACAGGATCAGCAAGTTCCAGGCCGGCGCCGAGCATTTCGATGACGAGACGCTGATCGTGCTGCGTGTCAAGGATGCCTCGTCCGCCAGCCCTGCCAACTGACCCCTCCGTTGTACCCTGAGAACAACCCCTTGATTGGAGCCCTCGCTTGTCTCAAGCCACAGCGACCCGCGTGATCGCGCCCGCCCGCAACCTGCTCGGCAGCCTGCGCCTGCCCGGTGATAAGAGCATCTCCCATCGCTACGCCCTGCTCGGCGGATTTGCCAACGGCACCACACACCTCGAAAACTTTTCGACCGGCGCGGACCCGGCCAGCAGTCTTGGGTGCGTCGCTGCGCTCGGCGCGAAAGTGGAACGGGATGGCGCGAGCATCACCATCCACGGATGCGGCGGCCACTTTCAGCCCGCCGCAGTACCGCTGGATTGCGGCAACTCCGGCTCGACCATGCGCATGCTCGCCGGTCTTCTCGCCGGTCAACATAACTCCCCGCCCTCCCCTTTCACGCTCATCGGCGATAGCTCTCTCAGCCGCAGACCGATGGAACGCATCCGCAAACCGCTCGAAACCATGGGCGCCCGCATCACGCTGACGGAGAGGCACGCGCCGCTCACCATTCACGGCGCGCCGCTGAAGGCGATCGACTACACAACGCCCGTACCCAGCGCGCAGGTGAAGACAGCTGTGCTCTTCGCCGGACTGCAGGCCAGCGGTACCACCACTGTCACCGAGTCAGTCCGTACACGCGACCACGGTGAGATCGCGCTTGAGGCATTCGGCGCCAAGCTCACACGTCATCGCGACACTACCAGCATCAGCGGGGGCCAATCGCTCCAGGGTGTGAACACCGTCATACCCGGCGACATCTCGTCGGCAGCCTTCTTTCTCTGCGCCGCGGCGCTCTTCCCCGACTCCGGTCTGCTGCTGGACAATCTCGGACTGAACCCGACGCGCGCCACACTCCTCGACGTGCTCGCGACGCTTGGCGCAAAGACATCGGTTCTCAACTTGGAACAGCGCAGCGGCGAGCTTGCCGGCACCGTGCAACTTGTCGCACCGAAGGATGGATTGAGCGGCGCCACCATCTCCGGCGCGCTGGCCGCCCAGCTCATCGACGAGCTGCCCGTCCTCGCGGCCATCGCCCCCTACACGCGGCACGGCATCCGCATCCGCGACGCAAGGGAGCTGCGCGTCAAGGAGTCCGACCGCATTGCGCTCGTGGCAGAGAATCTGCGCCGGATGGGCGCGGAGGTGACAGAGGTGGAAGATGGGCTGGACGTGCCGGGAGGCCAGGCGCTGCATGGCGCCGAGATCGACTCAGGCGGCGACCATCGCATCGCAATGGCCTTCTCCGTAGCGGCGTTGCGTGCCGATGGGGAGTCGACGATCCAAGGCGCCGAATCGGCAAATATCTCCTTCCCGGAGTTCTTCAGCCTGCTCGATCAGGTAGTCGTGCATTGAAAAATCGCCTAATGGGAGGCTTCCGTGCACATTGTGCGTCAATCCGCGCTGCCCGTTGTCGGGATGTCGCATGAGTTTGTCGGAAAAGAGCAGGGGCCGACCGGCATCTCGTTCTTCCTGGTAAGCACGAATGAACCGGGACAACGCGTTCGTCTCCACAAACATGACTACGACGAGGTCGTCCATGTCATCGACGGCCAGTCAACGTGGACGATTGGCGACCGACAGGTGATCGCCACAACAGGCGATACCGTCGTAGTGCATGCTGGTGAGCCGCACGGTTTTGTGAACAGCGGTGAGGGGCAGTTGCGTCAGATCGACATTCACCTGCACCCCACCTTCGAGACAACTTGGCTGGAAGACTGATCCTTCCCGGCCAACGCTACTGCGGTGGCGGCTGTGGTTGTTGTGGCTGTTGCGGCTGCGCTGGGGACATCGGCGGAGGCGGTGCCACCGGCGGAGTATGCAACTGCTGCTGTTGCGATGGCAAGGGGGCGGCCGGCGTATTGGGCGCCGCCTCCAGCCCAGGAATCGAGACCTGCTGCGTAATTGTTCCCGACACGCCATCGCCTATGCTGATGTTGTACTTGGTCAGCGTATTGGCGAGAATCTGCTCCAGTGAGGCACGATCCTTCGCGTAAGTGGCCATCGCCGCAGTTACCGTATTTTCCGCGGCCGCTAGGTTACGCTCCTGTTGCAGAACGAGCGCCGTAGTCGAAGCTCCGTACTTGAACTTCTTCTTCTCCGCATCGAGCGCCTGACCGTTGTACTCGCGCGCAGCAGCAGCCGCCTGCACCGCTGCGCGATCGTTGGTCAGCGCATATTGCGCATTGACGACTCCCATGCGGATCTGGGTGTAAAGCTGTTGCAGCTTGAGCTGGTCCTGACGGAATTCGAGCAAGGAACGCTCATGCAGTGCCTGAGCCGGACGATTCCGCAGCGGAACGGTAATGTTTACGCCCACACCCCGGTTAGGCGTATTCCCTTTGAACAGCCCCGTGAACACATCGCCGTAGTTTCCTGGGGTGATCTCGCAACCGGTGGGCCCGTTCGCTTGCGGGCTGCAAGCCGGGTTGGCTGCGCCGCCTAATGTGGTTGCTCCGAAGAAGCCATACAGGTCCACCACCGGCAGCAGACCGTTCTTCACGCCTTTGAGCGTGATCTGATCGTTCTTCAAATTCAGCACAGCCTGCTCGATCTCAGGCCGGTTCTGGTAAGCCTCCTTCACCAGATCCTCCACGGCGGCTGTCTCTTCGGGCATCTCAATCAGAGAGACGCGGTCGGTCGGGATCACCGGCGCCTGGGAGAGCGTCGCATCGCTCAGATTCTGGGCGATCGCCTGCTTCATTACCGCCTGCTGGTACTCGAGATTGCTTTGCGCAGTGATCAGCGTCTGCTTGTCCTGCGCGACCTGATTGTCGGCGTTCAAAACATCCAGCGGCGCCAGCGTTCCGATCTGCAACTGCTTGCGGTTGTCCGAAGCCACCTGGGTCGACTGATCGAGCGCGTGCTGCGCGGATTGCACGTTCTCATAGGCACTCACCAGCAACCAGTAGATGTTCTCGACCTGGTTGATGGTGAACAGTAACTGCTGACGGAAGGCGGAATCCGTAATGCGCCGGTTATTGATCGCCTGCGCCATGAACCGGGTATTCACCCCGATACCGAAGCCGTTGAGAAGGTGTTGCGTGATCTGCGCATTGAAGGTGGAGTTTAGCTCAGGACTGTAACCGCTGCGGAAGCTGTTGGTCGTCAGGCGCGTGTTCTGGAAACCAACCGTCAGCGTGGTACCCGTCTGATAGCCCTGCTGGTACTGAAAGTTATACGCGTCGGTGTTCTGAATGAGCGTCGGAGCACCAGTGATGAACTGGTTCGGCTCCGGCGTGGTAGCGCGTTGAAGCTGAACGGTACCGGTCAACAGCGGGTCGGACACAGTGGGAGCAGGGCCCTGTCCGCTTGCGGTCAGCACCAGTCCACTCGCTCCGGCACCCGCACCGGAGGCTCCGGCCGATGTGCCGCCTGGCCCTCCGCCGGAGGCCAGAATTGCGGTGCTGCCACCAATCGTTCCTGTCACCAGGCCAGCCGGCGAACCAAGCAGTGAGGCGCCAGCACGGGAACGCACGATATCCGTGTCCGAGATGTTCAGGTTGTAACGCGCAATAGCGATATCGAAGTTGTTCTCGAGCGCCAACATGATGGCATCGCTCAGACTCAGATAGATCTTTCCATTGCGCAGCAGATCGGTCAGCCGCGGAGAATTGAAGATATTGAGGGTATCGATCGGAGTCGAGAGGTAGGGCGCAATCGGATTCGGGAAGTGCGACGGGGTGGCCCGATAATCGCGCCCACTTGGCCGCATATAGATCGGGAGCGTTGCATTCGGCGCCGGCTCGGCGGGCAGCCCTTGCGTTGCGGTCCCGGGATCGATCTGCTGCTGCTGCGCATCCGCCAGCGGCGCAAGCGTGGAGAGCAGCGTCGCGGCAATCGCGGCCCATCCAGCCAGCCTTCGTCCCGTCCATCCCTGGTCATTGCCCGTTCGCCGTACTTCCTGCTTCTTAAAAAGGTTCATTCGCCCCCACCCATCGAAATGCCGCATCTTCTCAGAGACGGCGCAGGCCGCTCCCCGGACTCCGCGCTGCGCCGGAATCCTCTAAACCGGGCCACGCCCTGTCGCAATGTCAAGGCTTTCGGACCGTACGGATCTGCCGCTGTAACACCTGGCAGCTCTTACGTTCGAGCGCCGTTGCTCGTTCCCAAAAACGGTTTGCGCATCGAGAACACCGCTTGCCAGCGGCAGAAAAAAGTATATCCCAGCATCATTCAAGCCCTGCGCTATGCTCAGGCTGCGTATGGACTTGTTTCCATCCACCGAAACTCCGCCGCACACGCAGATGTGGAAGCTCATCCTGGCTTACGACGGCACGGATTTTCACGGCTGGCAGGTGCAGCCCGGGCTCCCCACCATTCAGGGCGAACTGGCTTCGGCCATCGAGCATGTGACCGGCGAGCAGGTGCTTCCCCAGGGCTCCGGTCGCACGGATGCAGGCGTGCATGCGCTCGCACAGGTCGCCTCCTTCGCGCTCGCGTCGCCCATTCCGCCGCCGAACCTCCACCGCGCGCTGAACCGCGCGCTGCCGCCATCGATCCGCATCATGCAAGCGACGCACGCGCCACCCGGCTTCCATGCGCGCCACTCCGCCATCGGCAAACAATATGAGTACCGTATCTACCGCGGCGAGATATGCCCGCCGCAGCTCGC
>DASZGZ010000122.1:0-13092 GCA_035938355.1 Acidobacteriaceae bacterium | reverse complement strand
ATTCATGCTGTCGGCAATGGCGTGGCCTGGGCCAGCGGAGCGCGAGGGACGGTGCTGCGCACCGAGGATTCGGGCTACGTATGGCAGGGGTGTGCGATGCCGGAGGGTGCGGAGAAGCTGGATTTCCGGAGCATCTGGGCGTGGGATGCGCAGCGGGCGATTGTGATGTCGTCGGGGCCGGGGGACCAGAGCCGGCTCTATAAGACCACGGATGGCTGCGCTCACTGGACGGCGCTGGGGGTGAACCAAGACGCGAACGGCTTCTGGGACGGACTGGCCTTCTCGGACGAGAAAAACGGCTACCTGCTGGGCGATCCGGTGAATGGGCACCTTACACTGCTCCGAACTGCGGATGGTGGAGTGCACTGGAAGTCTGTGATCAGCAAAGACTTGGATCTTAATGGGCAGAAGCTGGGGGCGTTTGCGGCGAGCAACCAGTCGATGGTGCTGACGGGGCCGGTTATGGGCGACGTTTGGGTACCGTGGTTTGGCACCAGCGGCATGGCCGGGGGGCAGCACCCCTACGTCTATTCCGGGGGACTGGACTGCGGAATGGAGATGGCGCACAAGAATCCGGAGCGCTGCCTGGCGCGGTACTGGACCTTTCAAAAGGACGAGGTCCCGATAGCGGGGTCGAGCGAGTCGCAGGGGATCTTCGCCCTGGGACTACGGAAAGACCAGAGTGGCGCCCTGCACGCGGTTGCGGTAGGCGGCGATTACTCCGCGCCGGACAAGGCAGCAGGCACCGCGGCATGGCGGGACCCAAAGACCGGAAAATGGACGGCAGCGACCAAGATGCCGCACGGGTACCGGTCGAGCGTGGCGTGGGACGCAGCGGATAACGCATGGATCGCGGTCGGATTGAATGGAACGGACGTCTCCTATGATGACGGGCAGACCTGGTCCGCGCTGGGAGATGACGGCTATAACGCCATCAGCCTGCCCTGGGTTGTAGGGCCGCAGGGCCAGATTGCGAAGCTGACAAGTCTGAAGGGAAAGTAGCCGCAGAGCACACGCGGATCTGACGTGCCTTCTCCACGCCTAGGCTGTTGACCGGGCAAAAACAGCCCGCTAGCGTGATGGCAGAGTTCCCGATCACTCGAAGAAACCACGATAGAGAGAGAATATGGCGCACATTCCTACCCGAGAAGATCTGCCAGGCATTCGCGGTCTCTTTGCCTTCCGTCCGGAGACAGCGAGGCCTCTCAGCGAGCTGGTGGAGGTGTTGCTGCACGACAAGAGCACGCTGACACCCGGCGAGCGCGAGCTGATCGCAACCTATGTCTCCTCACAAAACGATTGCCGCTATTGCCAGACGATCCATGGGGCGACGGCGGCGGCTCACTTGAACGGGGACGAGGACCTGGTTCGATCGGTGAAGGCTGATTTCGAGCGGGCCGAGATCTCACCGAAGCTGAAGGCGCTGCTGGCTGTTGCGGGAAAGGTGCAGAAGGGCGGCAGGCAGGTGCTACCCGAGGACGTGGCCCGGGCACGCGCCGAGGGTGCGACCGATCTGGAAATTCATGACACGGTGCTGATTGCAGCTGCCTTCTGCATGTACAACCGCTACGTGGATGGGCTGGGAACCTGGGCGCCGGATGGAATGGAATGGTACCGGGACCGAGGTCAGAAGGTGGCGGACCATGGATACGTCGCCGCACTGAAGAGCTATGTGTCCCAAACCGCATAAGTTCCAGCCATTTGAGCGAATCCGGCATCCGCTGCGTCCTGCTTTGGGCTGATACCCTTTAATCAGGCAGTAGGAGTGCGATATTTGAGTGCCGGGGTGGTTCCGGCGGACTCGAACGGATCTTCATGGCGGAATTTGTCATCAGGCTGGCCGATGAGCGCGGCCGACTGCAGGAGCAGGTGCAGACGGCGGCGAGTGCGGAAGAGCTGCGCGCGCGCTTCACGCAGGCCGGCTATTACGTCTATTCGGTAAAGGCGCGAGGGCTGCGGGCGCGCCAGAAGAAGATCAAGCTCGAGGGCTTCCTGATCTTCAACCAGCAGTTTCTGACGCTGATCCGCGCCGGGGTGCCGATTCTGCCCGCGCTGGAGATGCTGACGAAGAGCCAGAAGAACCTGGCCTTCCAGGCGCAACTGCAGAGCGTGTCGCAGCGCATTCGTACCGGCCAGTCGCCTTCCGAGGCATTCGAGTCGCAAGGGGGCTTTCCGCCGATCTATACGACGACCCTGCTGGCGGGCGAGCGTAGCGGCCATCTGGAAGATGTGCTGGCGCGGTACTTGAGCTTCCAGCGGATCTCTCTAACGTTTCGCAAGAAGCTGAAGGCTTCGATGTTTTATCCGATACTGCTGGTGATCATGGTGATTTCGATGTTCATCTTCCTGATCACCTTTGTGGTGCCGCGTTTTGGGCAGCTGTATGACCAGATTGGCGGGAAACTGCCGGCATTGACGCTGTTCCTGCTGGCGCTGGGCCGGAACTTCCAGGCCTACATCTTGTATGCGATTCCGGTGCTTGCACTGCTTGCATATGTTGTATGGAGGTGGAGCCGTACCGACAGCGGAGCGAACCGCATTGACCGGATACGGCTGAAGATGCCGGTCTTTGGCAATATCTGGGTGAAGTACCAGGTGGCGCAGTTTTCGCGGACGCTCTCGACGCTGCTCGAAGGCGGCATGCCGCCGGTGCCATCGCTTGAGACGGCGGCGCGATCGATCTCGAGCCGGATTGTGGCGAAGGCGGTAAAGACGTCGGTCGTGAGTGTGCGCGAAGGCAAGCCGCTCTCGGATGCGCTGACCCGGACGAAGGTGTTTCCGGAGCTGGCGACGTCGATGATCGAGGTGGGCGAGTCCACGGGTGCGCTGCCGCAGATGCTGAACTCCGTGGCGGAGTTCTTTGAAGAGGATGTGCAGACGGCTCTGACCGCTGCGCTGTCGCTGATTGAGCCGATCATCCTCGTGATAATGGGTGTAGTCGTTGTGACGATCATGATTGCGCTGTACCTGCCGATCTTTTCGCTGGGACAGACGAGTCAGATGGGGGGCAGATGATGCAGGTGATAGTGAACGAGCCCCACCGTCAAACAAGAAAGGGAGTTCTCCTGCATGGCTGAAAGTCCTGTAGTCGTGATGCCTGTACCGATACCGGCCGACGAGGTGGCGCGCACGCAGGCGCTCGCGAAGCGCTATCGCTGCGATTTTGTGGACCTGAAGAACTTCCGCATCCAGCATGAGCTGTTCCGCTCAGTTCCGGTGGACATGATGTTCCGCTACAACTTCGTGCCGCTGGAGCAGCTCGAAGACCGGCTGGTGATCGCGGTGAGCGACCCGAGCCGTCTGATGGTGCTGGACGAGATCGCGGGCCTGCTGGGACAGCGCGTGGTGACGCGGGTGGCGACGCTGTCGCAGATCACCGATCTGTTGAAGAAGACCGAGCAGTCGCAGCGCGTGCTGGATGAGGCCTCCGAAGGGCTTACCTTCGACGTCATCTCGTTGGAGGAGAACCAGGACGAAAACATCTCGATCGAGAAGCTGACGTCGGAAGAGGACATCTCACCGATTATCCGGCTGGTGGATACGACGATCTTTACCGCGCTCGAGCGGCGCGCGTCGGACATCCATATCGAGACCTACGATGATTCCCTGCTGGTGAAGTACCGCATCGACGGTGTGCTGCAGGCGGCGATGGCGCCGATTGCGCGCGAGCACCACACGACGATCCTTTCGCGTATCAAGGTGATGAGCGAGCTGGACATTGCGGAGCGGCGCGTGCCGCAGGACGGGCGCTTCCGCGTACGCTACAAGAGCCGGCTGATCGACTTCCGCGTTTCCATTATGCCGACGGTGCATGGCGAGAATGCCGTGCTGCGCGTTCTGGACAAGGAGTCGATGAGCGAGAAGTTCAAGAAGCTGACGCTGGACGTGGTGGGCTTTGCTCCGGAGGACCTGACTCGTTTCCGCCGCTACATCCGCGAGCCCTACGGCATGGTGCTGGTGACCGGACCGACCGGATCGGGCAAGACGACAACGCTCTATGCGGCGCTGAACGAGATCAAGAGCGACGAAGACAAGATCATCACCATTGAAGATCCGGTGGAGTACCAGATCCGCGGTATCACGCAGATTCCGGTGAACGAGAAGAAGGGACTGACCTTCGCGCGTGGACTGCGTTCGATCCTGCGCCACGACCCGGACAAGATTCTCGTGGGCGAGATCCGCGATCAGGAGACGGCGCAGATCGCAATCAACTCCGCGCTGACCGGCCACCTGGTGTTTACCACGGTGCACGCGAACAATGTGCTGGATGTGCTGGGGCGCTTTCTGAATATGGGAGTGGAGGCGTACAACTTCGTCTCTTCGCTGAACTGTATTCTGGCGCAGCGGCTGGTGCGTACCATCTGCGAGTTCTGCAGCCGTCCGGTACAGATCAGCGACGAGATGCTGGAGGAGAGCGCGCTGGATCCGGCGGAGTGGCGGGATTTTCCCTTCCGCGAGGGCGGCGGCTGCATTGAGTGCGGCGGCACCGGCTTCCGAGGCAGAACGGCGATCCACGAGCTGCTGGATTTGAACGACACGATCCGCGAGCTGATTCTGGAGAAGCGGCCAACGTCGGAGATTCGCCGCTCGGCACAGGGCATGGGAATGAAGTTCCTGCGCGAGTCGGCGCTGGACCGTGTGCGCGCCGGACTGACGACGCTGGGCGAGATCAACAAGGTCACCTTCATTGAGACGGGACGGTAGCGAGCACGAATGAGCATTGTCCGCCGTATCTTTCCATCCGACACCGACGCGCTGCGCCCGAGGCTGGCGTGCGAGATCACGCCTGCCGGAGTGCTGGCCGCACGGCCGGGATCCGTGGCCGAGGCGGGCGAGGCGCAGGACGTAGTGACGCAGTTTGCGCCGCTGCGGCTGGGCGTGCTGGTGCCCGGACTGAAGACGCCGGCGATGACGGACCGGGCGGTGGTTTCATCCGCGATCGGTCAGGCGCTGGAGCCGATCGCCGAGCGGGCAAAGAAAGTCACCGTCATTGTGCCGGATGCTTCGGTGCGCGTGCTGCTGCTGGATTTTGATACGCTGCCGGCGAAAACAGCCGACGTGCTGCCCATCCTGCGGTTCCGGCTACGCAAGCTGGTGCATTTTGAGGTGGACGATGCCGCGATCTCCTGGCAGATACTGCCGAAGGTTGGCGACGAGACGGTCGTGCGCACGGTGGTAGCGGTGATGCCGGCGCCGGTGCGCGCGGAGTACGAAGACGCGGTGCGTGAAGCGGGCTTTGAGCCGGGCGCGATCCTGTCCAGTTCGCTGGCGGCCCTGGCGGCGGTGCCGGGTGAAGAGCCGGCATTGCTGGTGAACCGCAACGCGAACTGCATTACGACGGCCATTGCGCGAGGCCCGCAACTGTTGCTGTTCCGCACGGCCGACCTGGGCGAGAACGGGGCGAACGGAGATATGGAGACCGGCGAGGCGCAGGTTACGGCTGAGTTGCAGCAGACGGTTTCGGTGGCAATGGCGTATTACGAGGACACGCTGGGATCGACGGCGCACACTATTTATTCCGTTGGGCCGGGGGGCGCGGGCGAACTGGAGCGGCTGCTTGCGCTGCCGGGAATCCGGGTGCGCGACCTGATTCCGTCGCGCGAAACCTATGGCGGCGCGACGGCCAGCCCAACCATCGGTATGCTGGCTCCAGTCGTAGGAGCGCTCGCAAGCTAAAGAGCGGATCTCCCATGACCATGCCTATCAAACTCCTCGCGCAGCGGCCTTTCTTCGAGAAGCAGCCGCGTCGCGTGCATTCGCTTCGAAATACACCTATGGGAAATCTGCTCTAAATGCGCGTCACACTCAATCTCGCATCGCAGCCTTATGTGGAGCTTCGCCCGCTTTACCAGCGGCTGCGCGTTGTCGCGTTGCTGCTGCTGGTGACGGCGGGGGCGATGTGGTGGGTGCTGCGCACCGAACAGCAAAAGGCATCGGTGGCGCATGCGCGCGCCGCCACTATCGACTCGGCCATCACCCGGACACGCAACGAGCGGCAGCAGGCGGAGGCCTCCATGCGCCAGCCGCAGAATGCGGCGGTGCTGTCACAGGCGCAGTTCCTGAACAATCTTTTCCTACACAAGTCGTTCTCGTGGACGGCGGTGATGATGGACCTGGAGCAAGTGTTGCCGGCAAATGTGCAGGTGCTGACCATCGATCCGGTGGTGGCGAAGGATGGCAGCGTGACGATCCACATGCGGGTGGCGGGCCCGCGCGAGAAAGCGGTGACGCTGGTGCGCAACCTGGAGCACTCGCACCGCTTCCGCACGCCGCGGATCGTAGGCGAGACGGCGCAGTCGCAGAATCAGAACGGGCGCCAAAACCCGAACTTTGAGCCGGTGAGCACGACGGACGGCGTGAACTTCGAGGTACTGGCGGAGTACAACCCGCTGCAGCCGCGCGAGGCGCAACCAGCCGCCCCGAAAAAAGAGGCGCGGGTTGTGGCCGCTGCCCATCACGCGGCAAACCCGGAAAAGCCGACGCCGGAGCGGAAGACGCCATGAAACTGACACGTTCCGGAACATTCAATCTGCTGAACGCGCACATCGCAGGGGTGGCGGTGCTGGCGATCGTGAACCTTGTGCTGCTGGTGCAACTTGGGCTGGCGTGGCACACGCTGCGGGAGGACCGTCCGGAGCAGCTGGAGATAAAGCAATCCGAATTGCGCGTGGCCGAGCTGCAAGCGAAGCCGCTACGCAATCTTCCTGAACGCGTCTCCGATTCCACGAAGGGCGCGGAACACTTTTACGATGGGCGCGTGCCGGGTGCCGACTCGGCGATCCTTTCGGAACTCGGCGCGCTGGCGGCGAAGGCGAATGTGCGGATGAGCCGCGGCCAATACGCATTCGCCCCGGTGCTGCGCGACGTAACGGAAGTACGCATGGACGAGAGCGTGAGCGGTGAATACACCGACTTGATGAAATTCATCAACAGCGTCGAGCGGGACAAGATGTTTTTCGTGATCAATGGACTGACGCTTACGGGACAACAAGGTGGGCTAGTTAACCTGCGGCTGAAGGTGACGACCTATCTGCACGGAAGCGATGCCGAGCATCTGCCGGCGACAACTGGCGGCGAAGAGACCACGCCGGACACCGGCCAGAACGGGGGCGAGTAGCGATGGCCCTCCGGGTTGGCGCTGAAAGCAAGCCGAAGCTGTTCGCGGCCATCGGGCTGGGCGCGATTGTGCTGCTTATTGCGATGGTCCAGCTTCCGAAGTTCTTCGGGAGTTCGTCGCCCGCGCCTGTGGCCCCAACGGCTGCGCCACCCGCACCCGCGTCGACGCCGTCGTCGAGCACTTCGTCGAATGCTTCGTCCGCGGCCGGAGCAGCCAATGCAGCGGCGTATCCGCACGAGGCGATCCGGCTGCCCAGTTCTTCTGCGCTTGACCCGACGCTGCATCCGGAGCTGATGGCGCAGGCGGAAGAGACCACCTACAACGGCAACGGCCGGAACATCTTCTCGCCCAATTCTGCTGCGCCGACGCCGGTGAATATCGAGAAGCCGAAGAATTTCCGGCCGGGGCCCCCGCCGCCACCACCGGGGCCACCGCCCCCACCGGCGATCGACCTGAAGTTCTACGGGTACTCCTCCATACAGGGTGGACTCCGGCAGATCTTCCTGCTGCACGGCGACGATATCTTCCTGGCGCATGAGGGTGACGTGGTGAACCGCCGCTATCGGGTGGTGTCGATCCGGCCCTTCTCCGTGGAGATCGAGGACATTCCGTACCACAACACGCAGAGCGTGCCGCTCTCGCAGAATTAGCCACTTATGCTGTTGCATAATGCCAGACCCGATATCGAACAGACGGCGGCCGAGGACGGCTATCTGCTGCTGACGGTGCTGGTGATGGTGTTTCTGATTTTGCTGGCACTGTCCGTGGCCGCGCCGAAGGTGGCGAAGGAGATCCAACGGGACAAGGAGCAGGAGGCCTTGCAGCGCGGGCTGCAGTACCGGCGGGCGATCCAGCTCTACTACAAAAAGTTCGGCGCCTATCCGAGCGACATCAAGCAGTTGGAGAAGACCAACGAGATTCGCTTTCTGCGCAAGCGCTACACGGACCCGATCACGGGCAAGGACGACTGGCGGCTGATCCATATGGGAGAGGCCAAGGTGCCGCCGATGGGCTTCTTCGGGCAGCCGCTGCAGGCCGGGTTGAGCAGCGCAAGCACCGGACCGGGAATGGGGATCGGCAGCGCGCCGGGCATCTATGCCCAGAGCGGCAATGGGGATGGATCCGGAACCAACGGCGGCGGGGCAGCCAATGGGCCGGCGAACGGGTCCGGGAACGCCTCAGCGAATAACCCGAGCAACGGCGGCAGCTCGAGCTTCGGCTTTTCGAATAATGGTTCAAGCGGGTCGAGCGGGATCGGAAGCTCCGGCACTGGCTCGTCGGGAAGCGGCTTCGGGTTTTCAAACAATGGCCCGGGATCTTCGAACCCTGGCGGCGTCGGTGGTACCCCTACGGGCACGAATGGACCAGGTGCGAGCAGCAGTAGCGGTAGCGGAGCCTTCGGCGGCGGCGGACCCATTGTGGGTGTGGGGATTCCGCTGAAGAAGGATTCGATGCTGGAGTATCACAAGCAGAAGAAGTATTCGGACTGGGAGTTCGTCTACGACCCGCAGCAGGACCTGCTGATGAACGCGGGCGGGATCGCGAATGGCGGGAATGTGAACGGCACGGATGCGAATGGCAATCCCACAGGAGCACCCGGTTCGGGCTCGAGTAGCGGTTCCAACGGCGGCTTCGGATTCAACAACGGAAGCTCGAATAGCGGCGGCTCGAATGGCAACTCCGGTTCGGGATTCGGGAACTTCGGCAACTCGGGTTCCGGCTCCACACCGACCAGTGGCCCTGGTTCGAATCCTCCAACCACCCCGACGATGCCGAACAATCCTCAACAGTAAAATTCAGACGATACTCAAGCGTGTGGAGGGAGCAGATATCTCCATTGCGCAGTTCTCGCCTGACGCGCTAGTGTGTCTCGGGCGCGGGCCGGATGATGCCGAGCTCGCGATAGATGGGGCGTATGGCCGCGCGGACGGCGCCCATCTGTCGCCAGAACCAGGTGGCTCCGAGGATGCAGCAGCTTCCGGTAATGACGACGGCCCATGAGGCGGTCATGACGTGGGCGAGGCCGCCGGCGAGCAGGCTGCCAAAGGGCGCCATGCCGACAAATGCCATGGTGTAGTAACTCATCACGCGGCCGCGTTTGTCAGCCGGCGCAAGCGTTTGGATGATGGTGTTGCTGGCTGCCATTCCCTGCATCATGCCGAAACCAACGACCAGCATGAGCGCGAGGGAGAGCCAGAGGAGATGCGAAAAGCCAAAGGCGACGAGGCCTGCACCAAAGAGCGCGGCAGAGATGGGCACCATCCTGAGCAGGCCTTTGACCGTTTTGCGCAGAGCAAGCAGCACAGCGGAGACAAGCGCACCGACGCCGGCAGCGCCCATGAGGAAGCCTAGCGTGTGCGGACCGCCGTGGAGCACCTGCGACGCGAAGACCGGCATGAGCACGGTGTAAGGCATGCCCATGAGACTGACTACGGCAAAGAGCAACAGTAGATTGCGGATAGGGAGAAAGCCCGTGATGTACTGCCAGCCTTCGCGGAGTTGCGCGAGCATCGTGTCGGCGCGCTCGGGGAGTAGCAGCGGGCGGAGATGCATCATGAGCAGCGAGGCAATGACGGCGAAGTAGCTGATGCCATCAATGAGGAAGCACCAGCCCTCGCCATACGCAGCAATGACCACGCCAGCGAGCGACGGCCCGATGAGCCGGGCGAGATTGACGATGGACGAATTGAGGGCGATGGCATTGCCGAGATCGCGCTTGTCCTCGACCATCTCAACCATGAACGCCTGGCGGCCGGGCATGTCGAATGCGTTGATGAGCCCCTGGAAGACGCTAAGCGCGAGGATCTCCGCGATGGTGACCCGATGCGTAAGCGTGAGCGCGGCGAGGGCCAGCGACTGCAAGGCGGCGAGCACCTGCGTCCAGACGAGCACGGTGCGCTTGTTCCAGCGATCGACCCAGACGCCGGCAAATGGCGCTAGCAGGAAGGTAGGAATCTGCCCCGTGAAGCCGACGATGCCAAGCAGCCATGCAGACCCGGTGAGGCGATAGACGAGCCAACTGGTGGCGATGCGCGTCATCCAGGTGCCGATGAGCGAGATGCTTTGCCCGCTGAAGAAGAGGCGGAAGTTGGGCGCGCGGAGCGCCCTCCACGCACGCGAAATGCCGCCCGGCTGATCGCGGGTGGGAATGGTTTCCGAGGCGGAGAGCTGCGTGCCCTGCGGCGCAGCGGCCGGCATGGGATCTTCCAGTGCGGGCAACTCCGGCTGCCCAGTGTCTTCTATGCTCGTATCTCGTCGGGTCATTTCGCGATCAGCTCATTGGATGCGGCGGTATGAAGCACAGCTTCCACGGCCGGCGGCCGCTTGCTCCAGAATGCCGCGGGCGCGTTGAATGGGAGATCTATGCTTCCCTTCTCGCTTGTCTATCATGATGGATTTTACCTTCCGCTTGGCGCACACGTGTTTCCCGGGGAGAAGTACAGACTGGTCCATGAGCGTCTGGTGGAGACGCGCGCGGCTGGCGAAAGCGATTTTGTAACCCCGCAGACGATTGCGACGGAGGATGTGCTGCGCGTGCACGAGCGCGGCTATGTGGAGCGGTTGATCGACGGGACGCTGTCCGAGGAGGAGATCCTGCGCATGGAACTTCCCTACTCGAAGCCGCTGGTCGATGCGACGCTGCTGAGCTGCGGCGGCACGCTGCAAGCCGCCCGGCTGGCGCTGCGGGACGGTGCGGCATGTTCGATCGGCGGCGGATTTCATCATGCGCACCGAGGACACGGCGAGGGCTTCTGCATACTGCACGACGTCGCGATTGCGCTGGCGCGGCTGCTGCACGATGGCGCAATCGAACGAGCAATGGTGATTGACCTGGACGTGCACGACGGAAACGGGACAGCGGCCATCTTTTCGCCGACAGGTCAACATCGCCACGAATCGCTACGGTATGGCGTGGCATGCGGCTCGATGACGCCGAGCGCGGAGGGCGTGTTCACGCTGTCGATGCATCAGCAGAACAACTATCCGTTCCATAAGCCACCGTCATCGCTCGATGTGCCGCTCGCGGATGGAACGGGCGATGTGCAGTATCTGGAAGCGCTGGAGAGCGCGCTGGAAGCGGCGTTTGCGCACTTCCGCCCGCAGTTGATCGCTTATATCGCAGGCGCTGATCCCTATATGGAGGACAAGCTGGGCGGCCTGGCGCTGACTATCGACGGGCTGAAGCAGCGGGACCGGACGGTGTTTCGCGCAGCGCAGACGGTGGGTGCGCCGGCCTTTTCCGTGTATGCCGGCGGATACGCGATGCGGGTGGAGGACACGGTGACGATCCATGCGAACACCGTGCTGGCTGCGGCAGAGGTCTTTAGCTTTCACGGAGCCACGAGCTGCTGAAGATCCGCTCTAGCGCGAGGCCATGGTTTTGTCGATGGCGGATTGGGCGAGCGGCGCCATGATTTTGTAACCTGCATCGTTCGGATGCAGCCCGTCTTCGCTGAGGTCGCGTTTGAGCAGGCCACTGCCGTCGACCATGGAGTGGAAGTAATCGAGGTAATAACAGTTGGTGTTGGCACAGTAGGCCTTAATCCACTCGTTGAGGCGCAGTATCTCCGATGGTGGACGATCGGCGAAGAAGCGTTGCGAGACAGGAGTGTAGTTGTTGACCGGTATCACGGAGGCGAGCACGAGTGCGATGTCATGTGCGCGGGCGAGTTCAGCCATAGAAGTGATGTTGCCCTCGATGTCTTCGATGGAGATGGGGCCGGTATTGCCTGCGATGTCGTTGGTACCGGCAAGGATGACGACGACGTCGGGATCGAGACTGATCACGTCCTGGCGGAAGCGCAGGAGCATTTGCGAGGTAGTCTGGCCGCTGATACCGCGATTGATGTAGCTCCTGCCCGGGAAATACTGGCTGAGGGTCCACTTGTCGGTGATGGAGTCGCCGTAGAAAATGACGCGATGCTCGCCGGATACCGGATCGCCAAGCTCCTGGTTGGCAGCGCGATAGCGATGGAGATCGGCGAAGTCGCGTGCCCAGTCGGCCATCTGTGAGCGCTGGTAGTCGTTTAGCGGCTGCACCGATTCAACGTGGGGAGCAATGGCGCCACCGCGCTCCTGCAATTGGGGAGGCGTCTGCTGCGCGTGGGCCATGGTGCGGCAGGCGGGGAGAAGGGCAAAGAGTGCGGCGAAAGTGAGGCGGAAATGGCCTCTGGACTTTCTGGAAAGGGGTCCAAACATACACGCCACCTTACACTGCGGCAGCATCCGTGCGCACGCTCTGGCGGGCGAACCGGACTGATAAACTGAGGGCTGACGCCTATGTTTGAAAACCTGTCCGACAAGCTCCAGCGTGCCTTTAAGAATCTGCGCGGCGAAGGCACCGTTACCGAAGAGAACATCAACGATGCGCTGCGTGAGATCCGCGTAGCGCTGCTCGAAGCCGACGTGAACCTCTCCGTGGTCAAGGAGATGATCGAGCACGTGCGCGAGAAGTCGATGGGCTCCGAGGTGATGACGGCGCTCTCGCCGACCGAACAGGTCATCAAGATCGTGCGCGATGAGCTGATCGCGATCCTGGGCAAAGATACGGCGCGCTTCAACTTCGCGTCACGGCCGCCGACGGTGATCCTGATGGCCGGGCTGCAGGGCTCCGGCAAAACGACAACCTCCGGCAAGCTGGCGGCATGGCTGCAGAAGGGCGGCCATCGGCCGATGCTGGTCTCCGTCGACGTGTACCGGCCGGCGGCCCGCGAGCAGCTCAGGGTTGTCGCGAGCGCGATCAAGGCGAATATCTACGAGGGCGACCTGAAGGGCGAACCCGCGGGGACTCCGCTGGTGGAGCGGCTGGCCAAGGAGGCGCGGCGCGAAGCGGTGAACTACGGCTGTGACGTATTGATTGTGGACACAGCCGGGCGCCTGCACATCGACGATCACCTGATGGAGGAGATGCGCTCATTGAAGGCGCTGCTGTCGCCGCAGGAGATTCTGTTTGTTGCCGATGCGATGACCGGGCA
>DASZGZ010000121.1:0-8845 GCA_035938355.1 Acidobacteriaceae bacterium | reverse complement strand
ACCGGACCGTATCTTGAGGGCAGACCGTCGCTGGGACCGCAACTGCATTCGCTGACCGGACCGGAAGATGCAGCGCGCACGGTGGACTACTGGGCCGATGAAGGCGTGACGAACTACAAGGCGTATATGCACATCACCCCGGAGGAGTTGAAGGCGGCGATTGATCATGCGCATGCGCGGGGGCTGAAGCTCACAGGGCATCTGTGCTCGGTCGGATTCACGAAGGCGGCGGAGCTGGGCATCGACGATCTGGAGCATGGGCTAGTGGTGGATACGGAGTTTGCGCCGGATAAGAAGGAGGGAGTGTGCCCCGGGCAGCGCGGGCCGATGACGGCGATGGCCAAGAACCTGGATGTGGATGGTTCGCAGGTACAGGCAATGATCCGTGCGCTGGTGGAGCATCATGTGGCGGTGACGTCGACGCTGGCGATCTTCGAGAGCTTTACGCCGAACCGGCCACCGATGGAGCAGGAGATGGCGCCGAAGAGCGCGATGGCGACGGAGGCGTGGTCAGATTTTGCGACGACACGCGCGGAGATTGCTGAGCATGGCGACAGCTCGAACTGGCCGGCACTGCTGAAGAAGGAGATGCAGTTCGAGCGGTCATTCGTGAAGGCCGGCGGGCTGCTGCTGGCGGGCTGCGATCCGACGGGTTACGGCGGCATACTGCCCGGCTTCGGCGATGAGCGCGGGATGGAGCTGCTGGTGGAGGCGGGCTTCACGCCGGTGGAGGCTATCCACATTGCGACGCAGAACGGCGCGATCTACCTAGGGCAGCAGGACCACGTCGGGACCGTTGCGGAGGGGCGGGCGGCGGACCTGGTGGTAGTGGACGGGAATCCGGCGGCGAAGATCGGAGACGTCGAGAAGGTCGAGACGGTCTTCAAGGACGGCGTGGGGTACGATCCGGCGAAGCTGCGGGCTTCCGTGGCGGGCATGGTGGGGATCCGGTAGCGTGCCGCAATCTCCCTGCGGCAACACTTTCCGCTTGATCGTGGTGAAAGCACGGGAATAGCCTCTGCGCCATGCGCAAGAGTTGTGTTGTGTTCGGACTGGCGTGCGCTTTGTTGTTGGCCGGCGCGGCGTTCGGGCAGTCGATGCCATCCATGCCCGGGACGGGGGAACACCACCACCACGACGATACGCCTCCGCCGGACGAGAAGCTGGGGCAGGTGTCGTTTCCCACTTCGTGCGCTGCGCGGTCACAAGCGCCGATGATGCGGGGCGTCGCGTTGCTGCATTCGTTCGGCTACACCGAAGCGCAGGTGCAATTTGCGGCGATCGCGAAGGATGACCCGAAGTGCGCGATGGCGCATTGGGGCATTGCGATGACGCAATACCACGAGTTGTGGGAGCCGCCGTCGCCGGAGGCCTTGAAGCTGGGCAAGTCGGAACTGGCCGAGGCACGCTCGCTGTCTGCGCCGTCGGCCGCGATCACACCGCGTGAGAAGGCATACATCGCTGCGCTGAGCGCCTTTTTCGATCCGGCGGACGCGACGTTCCAGCAGCGGGCTGATGCTTACGAAGCGGGAATGAACGCGCTGCACAGGGATTTTCCAGATGATGTGGAGGGTGCGGCGTTTGACGCGCTAGCGATCCTGGCGGCCACGCCTCCGATGGATACATCACTTACGCATGAACACCAGGCGCTGGCGATACTGGTGCCGTTGTTCGCGTCGCATCCCGATCACCCTGGACTGGCGCACTACATCATTCATACCTGCGACACGCCGGCGCTGGCGCCGGAAGGACTGGCGGCCGCGCGGGAGTATGCCAGGATCGCGCCGTCTTCACCCCATGCGCTGCATATGCCGGGACATATCTTTGCGCGGCTGGGCATGTGGCAGGAGGACATCAACTCAAACCTGGCGTCGGTGGCGGCCTCGAAGAAGGCCGAAGCAGCGGCAGAGCCGGGCGCCGCACACCAGATGCATGCGGATGAGTTCCTGATCTATGCCTACCTGCAGGTGGGCCAGGATGAGAAGGCGCTAGTACTGACGGCCAGCATGCGTGGCGTCGGAGAGCGCATGAACGCGATGCCCGGCATGGATGATATGAAGGACGCCGGACCCTTTTTCGACAACGAACTAAACGCGATCTACCCGATGGAAATGCATGACTGGAAGGCGGCAGCTGCATTGACGCCGGCGCCGGGATCTTTGGCATATGAGCTGATGGACACGTACTGGGGGCAGGGCGTTGCTGCTGGTCACCTACGGGATGCAAAGTTGGCCGCAGAGGCGCTGGCAAGCTTCGATCAAAGCGTGGACGCGTTGAAGAAGAGCCGGTTCGCGAGTCTCGCACCCGGCACCGACGTGAAGCGGAATGAGATCGTGGGCTGGAAGGCGTTCGCAGAGAATCAACCGGAGGCCGCGGTGGTGGCCATGCGCCAGGCCGCCGACCAGCAGGACAAGATGGGACAGGATGAAGTGGATATTCCGGCGCGCGAGATGCTTGGCGATCTATTGCTGCTGGAACACAAGCCTGCAGAGGCGCTGAAGGAGTATCGGGTAGCGTTGAAGGAGAGCCCCAACCGTCTGAACGGACTGTTGAGCGCCGGCGACGCAGCCGAGCAGGCGGGGCTGGCGAATGAAGCGCGGGAATTTTATAAGGCAGCGGCACAGCAGACAGATTTCGGGAAAGATAGTCAACGTCCTGAGCTGGCGCACGCGGTGGAGATTGTCCGAAAGACGATCGGAGCGCAGCCGACGGTTGCGCGCAATGCATCGCGTTAGCGCGAGAACGAGATGTGATTGCGCAGTGGCGAATTTTTGCAAGAGAGTGACATTTGCGCTTGGCGGGCGGAGCGTGGCGGAGCCTATACTTGCCTGACTGGGCCCTACAGGAAGCCTGCAGCGCTGTTGTTCCTTCCGTTCTTTCCTGACTCCCTCATTGTGCCCTTTCATGGCGTATGCGCGCGTTTCCTGATTTCTTCCGAGGAGAACCGCTATGGCTACGACTACCGCCCCTGCTGCTTCGATGCAGCCCCGGGCGATTGATCCAGACAAGTTGAACGCATTTCTAAACCAGGCTGTCGGCGACATGGGCGCCGCGCTGCACTCCGCTGTCGTGCTGATGGGCGACCGGCTGGGACTATTCCGTGCCATGCGCGACGGCACGCCGGTGAATTCGCAGCAGTTGAGCGAACGAACCGGGGTGCGCGAGCGCTATATACGCGAGTGGCTGAAGGCCAACGCCGCGAGCAAGTACGTGGATTACGACGCGGCGACGGACACCTACAGCATGAATCCGGAGCAGGCGTTTGCGCTGGCAGAGGAGAATACGGCGCTGGACCTGCCGGGCTTCCACTACATGCTTGCTTCGCTCATGCGTGACGAAGAGAAGCTGGTCAACGCGTTCCGCGAGGGACGGGGCTTTGGCTGGCATGAACACGACAAGGATCTGTTTGTAGGCTGCGAACGTTTCTTCCGACCGACGTACCTGACGCACCTGGTCTCTGAATGGATTCCGGCGCTGACTGGTGTGGAGGCGAAGCTAAAGGCAGGTGCGAAGGTCGCGGACATCGGCTGCGGGCATGGAGCTTCGACGGTGCTGATGGCTAAGGCGTATCCAAAATCCAAGTTCACCGGCTTCGACTATCACGACGGATCGATTGAGAGCGCGCGGGCTTCAGCGAAGCGGCAGAGCCTGCAGGATGCGGTGAAATTCGAAGTGTCACCTGCGGCTGCAGTTCCCGGCACCGGCTACGACCTCATCACTGTATTCGACTGCCTGCACGATATGGGCGATCCGGTGGGCGCTGCGAAGCATATACGCAAGGCGCTGGCGCCGGGGGGCACGTGGATGATCGTCGAGCCGATTGCGGGCGACGATACAGCAGCAAACCTGAATCCGGTGGGACGGATCTACTACTCGGCATCGACGCTTTGCTGCGTGCCGGCGTCGCTGTCACAGGAGGTTGGACTGGGACTGGGCGCGCAGGCGGGAGAGAAGCGCCTGCGGGAGGTGCTGCAGGAGGCCGGCTTCACCCAGGTGCGCCGCGCGGCGGAGACGCCGTTCAACATGGTGCTGGAGGCGCGGGCGTAGGCCAGCGGCAAGCGGAGTTTCTGCAGCGTGTTGCTGCTGAAGCTTCGCTTTGTTGCTCAGACACGGCGAGCGCGGCGGCGCAGCCAGTGGCGGATCAGCTCGTATTCCGGAGCGCTGGTAGCGGAACGCCGTCGAACCTGCACCAGATGACGGCGGGTGAGCAAGCGGACCGCCTTCTGCACGGCTGATTTCGAGAGGCCACTGGCCTCGGCGAGCTGGCGGAGACTCATCCGGGCGCGACGCTCGCCAGAGCGAAACAGGACCGTCCACAGCACGAGATAGACGAGAAACGCGGGCGCGGAGCGATCGTGTCCGACGAGATCAGGCAGCAGGACATCCAGCACATATTCGTCGATGGCGATATGGTTCATCGCACTATAGTGCCAGAGAACATAGCTGGCTTGCGGCCCGGCTGACTGCCGGGCAACAATGCGTGCCGGAGGAAAGTGCAATGATTCGAGGCGTCAAGTTTGTGAGCATTCCGGTGGTCGACCAGGACCGGGCCCTGGCATTTTATACAGAGAAGCTTGGGTTTCGCGTCGCGACGGACCAGCCCTTCGATGACAAGCAGCGGTGGATCGAGCTGGCGATTCCGGGCGCTGAGACAGGCGTGGTGCTGTTTCGCACGGACGAGGGACCGCAGCCGGGCGGCTTCATGAATATGTCGTTGTGGACGGACGATGTCAGGGCGACGGCCAGAACGTTGAAGGAACGTGGTGTGGAATTCATTGCCGAGCCGAAGAAAGAGGAGTGGGGCGTCTCGGCCATATTCAGGGATTCCGAGGGGAACCGCTTTGTGCTTGGCTCGCGCTGAGCGCTCAGCAGGTGTCCGGCTGCGGACAGGCAATTCCGCGGCTGAACACGGCGGTTTGTGCAAACGCACCAAGTCGCAGCATGATTGTACTGATTTCAAATGGATTGTCTGGAAGGAGCGTTCCGGCAGAATGGGCAGAAACGTGCACGATTCGCAGGCGAATTTCTTCCTCGCGAGGGTTTCATGGAGCGCTTTCTTGGCTATTTCCGGTTTAGCTTTCGGCAGTTGCGAAAGAGTCCTTCGTTCGCGATTGCCGCGGTCCTGACGCTGGCGCTGGGGATCGGCTCGGCGACGGCGATCTTCAGCCTGGTGAATGCGGTGCTGTTAAAACCGCTGCCCTATCCTGAGCCGGACCGGCTGATGCGGCTCACACAGGAGGATCACTCGACGGGAGCAGTCCTTCCAGAGTCGCTGAGCTATCCCGATTATTTTGACTGGCGGGCGCAGAACAGAACGTTTTCCGGGATGGCCGCGTATTCGGGGCGGAACCTGACGCTGACCGGCACGGGACAGGCGCAGCAACTTGGCACATACGCTGTCTCCTCGAACTTTTTCCAGGTGCTGGGCGTGGCCCCGATGCTGGGCCACGATTTTCGCTGGGACGAGGAGCAAGCCGGCAATCGCGCGTTGATGCTGAGCTACCAGTTGTGGCAAACGCGGTTCGGCGGGGACCGCAACATCGTTGGACAGCAGGTGACGCTGGACGGCGAGCGCTATACGGTTGCCGGAGTGATGCCGGCCGGTTTTCATTTCCCTACGGAAAGCGGAGTTGAGGCGTGGATCTCCCTGGCGATTGATCAGGAGGGTGCTTCGCCGGCCACGAAGCAGCGGGGCATGGACGGGCTTGAAGTGATCGGCCGGTTGAAGCCCGGAGTGAGGGTCGAGCAGGCGAAGGCTGATTTGAGCAGCGTGGCGCGGGGATTGGCGGCACAGTTCCCGGACGACAATAAGTGGTTCACGACGGCGGCGGTGACACCTCAGCTCGAATACCAGGTGGGGAAGACGCGGCCTGTCCTCGAGGTGCTGTTCGGCGCCGTTGCACTGGTGCTGCTGATTGCGTGCGTGAATGTGGCGGGGCTGCTGCTGGTACGCAGCTCGCGGCGCAGCGGGGAGATTGCGCTGCGCGGGGCGCTGGGTGCGAGCCGCAGTGAGATTGTGTGGCAACTGCTGACGGAATCCGTGGTGCTTTCGCTGATCAGCGGGATCGCGGGAATTGCGCTGGCGTCGGGTGTTCTAAAAGAATTGGCGGTGCTGTTTCCGCAGGCATTGCCGCGGCTGCGGGATGTGTCGATCGATCTTCCGGTGCTTGCGTTTGCGCTGGGTGTTTCGGTGCTGACCGGCATCCTGTTCGGTGTGGTGCCGGCGCTGCGCATCTCAAGACTCGCTCCGGCGCTGGCATTGCGCGACGGCACGCGCACGGTGACGAGCGGACGCGGGCATCACCGGCTGCAGACGTGGCTGGTGATTGCGGAGACGGCGTTGGGACTGGTGTTGCTGGTGGGCGCGGGACTGCTGATTCGCAGCTTCGTCAGCGTGCTGCGAGTCGACCCGGGCTTTGATGCGCACGAGGTGCTGACGGCGCGTTACACCATGAGCGATGCGGCTTATACGCACGACCGCAAGATCCAGTTTGTTGAGGAGCTGACACGGCGGCTCAACGCGCTACCGGGAGTGAAGTCTGCGTCGGCGGGATGGCCGATGCCGATGTCCGGGAGCGATGCGACGATCTCCTTCACCGTCGAAGGTCATCCCGTGGCGAAGGGCGACCACCCGAACGAATCGATCGGGTTGGCGCAACCTGGCTATTTCGAGACGATGCGGATCCCGCTGATCGCCGGAAGAACGTTCACCAACATGGACACGACGACAAGTACTCCGGTGGTGATCATCGACCAGGCATTCGCGAAGAAGTATTTCGCGGGTGTGAATCCGATTGGCCGGCACATGACCGCGGAGCTGGGCGACGATGTCGTGGAACACCCGGTGCGCGAGATCGTGGGCGTAGTGGGCGATATCCGG
Organism: Acidobacteriaceae bacterium; assembly: GCA_035938355.1. GTDB lineage: Bacteria > Acidobacteriota > Terriglobia > Terriglobales > Acidobacteriaceae > KBS-83. The sequence goes on along the minus strand of DASZGZ010000121.1, from coordinate 1,965 downwards.
CAGCGGGGCCTGGCTATGGACGCGGTGCCGCACTACTACCTGCCGTGGACGCAGGCAGTGATCACGACTCCCTACCTGGTGCTGCGCACGACCGGCGACCCGGCGATGCTGGAACGCGCTGTGAAGGCGACGGTGGCGGCAATGGATACCAACATCCCGACGTACCGCGTGCATCCGCTGGAGTATTACGTAGCGCAGGCGGTTGCGCCGGCGCGCTTCCAGACGCTGCTGCTGACGAGCTTCGCTGCGATTGCGCTGCTGCTGGCGGCGGTTGGCCTGTACGGTGTGCTGTCGTACGTGGTGCAGCAGCGGGCGCTGGAGATTGCGCTGCGACTGGCCGTCGGAGCGCAACGCCGCGATGTGCTGCGCATGATCCTGAGGCGCGGTATGACACTGGCGGCGATTGGAGTGGCGACGGGCCTGGTGATCTCATTCCTGGTCACGCGCTTCATCTCGACACTGCTGTACAACGTAAAGCCGCTCGATGTGATGACATTCTGCGCGATGTCCGTGGTGCTGCTGGCGGTGGCGTTTGTGGCGAGCGTGGCGCCTGCCTACCGCGCGGCGCAGACGGATCCGATGACGACGCTGCGCACGCAGTGATCGGGGTCGGTGATCAAAGGTCAGGGATTCGGGATCAGGCGCAGGTCGGCATAGTGGCGGTTGCGCTCAAGGCATAGCGCTTCGACGACGAGTTCGTGGTCGTCGCGTTGCGGCAGGCCGGAGACGGTGACCGATCCGATGACGCCGGTGGCTGCGAGCGCGATGGGAAATGCGCCGCCGTGGCTTGCGTAGTCGGCGGCTGGCAGGTTGTATTTCTCCTGCAACGTCATGTTGCGCAGCTTGAGCGCGAGACCGACGGCGTAGCTGCTGCGATGAAGACGCGCGACGACGTTTGCTTTGCGGCGCGCCCACTCGGCGTTGTCCGGCGAGGTGCCGTGCAGTGCCGCGTAAAAAAGCGGTGCCCCGGCCTGATTGCCAAGGTGCGGAGCGAAACGGCGGATGTCGATGACGATGGCGAGCTGCCGCTCCACGGCAAGTTCACGCAGCGTTGAGCCGAGCTGCCACGCGTCGTCCTCGTTGAAGGAGGTCCACTGCAGTTCGCGCTCCTGGCGGGCGATGCGGTCAAGATCGTCTTCCGTTTCAGGCATTCTCTCCCTCCTATTTCAGCAACACACCGACTATGGATGCGGACATGAGGTTGGCCATGGTGCCGGCGAGCATGGCGCGCAGGCCGAGGCGCGCGAGCTCGTTGCGGCGTTCAGGGACCAGCGCGCCGATTCCACCGATCTGAATGCCGACGGAGCTGAAGTTGGCGAAGCCGCAGAGCGCGAAGGTGGCGATGGTGAAGGAGCGCGGGTCGAGCGTGCCCTTGAGCGCACCGAGATGAGAAAAGGCGATGAGCTCGTTGACGACCATGCGGGTGCCGAGCAGATTGCCGACGGTGGGCGCCGCATGCCAGGGGATGCCGATGAGCCACGCGATGGGCGCGAAGACCCAGCCGAGGATCTGGTCGAGCGAGGTGGGGAAGGGAATGTGATGCGGGCTGAGCCAGTTGTGTATGCCGCCGAAGATGCCGTTGACCAAGGCGACCAGCGCGACGAAGGAGATGAGCATGATGGCGACGTTGAAGGCGAGGCGGCCGCCGTCGATGGTGCCGCGCGCCACAGCGCCGAGAAAGTTTTCCTCGCGGTGCTCCTCGGACTCGGGCAGGTGGACATGGCCGAGGGTCTCTGGCATTTCGGTTTCGGGCACCAGCATCTTCGAGATAAGGATGGTGCCGGGCGCGGTCATGATGACGGCGGCGAGCAGGTGTTTCGCATCGATGCCGTAGAGGATATACGCGGCCATGATGCCGCCGGAGACATGCGCCATGCCGCTGGTCATGATGGTCATGAGCTCGGAGCGGGTGAGGGTGGAGAGAAACGGGCGGATGGAGAGCGGCGCTTCGGTCTGGCCCATGAA
>DASZGZ010000120.1:0-3551 GCA_035938355.1 Acidobacteriaceae bacterium | reverse complement strand
GAGGTGATCGTCGCTATCGATGTGTTAGCAACAGCCCAGGTTGCGCTTGAAGTGATGTCGGCTGTAGAGCCATCCGTGTATGTCGCCACGGCGTCGAACTGCAGCTGGCTTCCTACGTTCACGCTTGCGTTGGCCGGGGTCACTGCGATGGACGATATTTGCTTCGGCGCGGAAGAAGTGACTGTGAGATTGATGGTGGTGTACGCAGCTCCGCCGCATTTATCCCACTCTTCGACCACGGTGTGCTCGGCGCCGGTGGCCAGCGTAATGCTGGTGTTCAAGGACGCGCCGTTCACCACATAGATCAGCTTGTTGTTGACGTAGATCCCCATCGAAGCGACGCCCTTCGAGCAACTGGTGGTCGCGGTCGCCACATAACTCACCGGCGAGGTGACGGTGGTGTTGGGAAGCGGGGTGGTCACCTTGACTCCGGGCGTGCCTCCGCCACCACCACCACTAGTGGTGACGGTGATCGGGATCTTGGTATAAGACGCGCCACCGCATTTATCCCACTCTTCGACCGTTGTGCTGTACGAGCCGGCCGCAAGCGTAAGGGTGGTGTTCATCGTTGTCGCGTCCACGACGAACTTCAGCACGTTATTGACGTAGATACCCATGGACGCGACGCCCTTCGCGCAGGTAGTCGTGGTCGCGCTCGCGACAAAGGAGACGGGCGAGGTGACGGTTGCGCCACTCTTCGGGCTGGTGACTGTGACAGTCGCAAAGGCTGGGGCCGCAAATGACAGGAGGATACAAACTAGAGAGTAGATGGTCTTCATAACCCGCCTTCGCTGTGAAGCGTTGATGCGCAGCAATCGAACGAAGGCAGGCAGAGGACGCACACCTTTGTCGTCATCGCTGATTTTGGGGGAGGGCTTCGCGACGTTTGTTGAAGCGTACGCAGTGTAGCGGGTCAAGATGACCGATTCAATGAATGTGTTTAGCCACACAGCGATCGGCTGATAGCGCGTTTTGATATGGTCAATGCGCGAAGGGGGGACCTTCGCTCGATCTTCCCTCGCGCATTCACATTCGCTGGAAGTTACAGCGATAGGCGTGGTGCCGGACAATTAAATGTCTTTAAATGTCCTTGAATTAATTGTCTTTTTAATGCGCCATCGCCTGCGCATCCGCCTTGCGCGGATGGTTGCTCCTCAAGAGGAACGAGAGCAGAAACATGATCCCCGCGGTCACGCCCAATAGCCAGAAGGTATCTATATAGGAGAGCGTGGATGCCTGACTCAACATCGAGCGGTACATTCTGCCGTACGTCACAGCCTGCGATTGGCCGCCACCGGCATGTTGCAGTTGCGCTCCGAGAGAGGCAGTGGAGCTCTGAAACATCCGGTTGCCCAATCCGGTGTGATTCGAAAGCATCACCTGGTGCACCTGCGCGCGGCGCGCCAGGACGGTCGTGACGGCGGAAGTGCCTGCGCTGGCGCCGATGTTGCGTACGAAGTTGATGAGGCCAGCGACCGCGTTGCTCTTCTCCTGCGGCAGGCCGAGATATGCCACCATGGTTGCCGGGATGAAGATGAATCCCATAGGCAGATACTGCGCGATGCGCAGCCAGGTGGCCGAGACAAAGCTCATTTGTAGATCGAGCCGCCGCGTGGAATAGAACATGGCAATGGTCAGCGTCGCCCAGCCGAAAGCGATCAGATAGCGCGCCTGAATCCTGGCGGTCAACTGTCCTACCAGCGGAAGCTCGATGAGCAGCAGCACCGCGGCCACGGACAGCACCATGCCTGCGCTCTCCGCCGTGTAGCCCATCAGCGTCTGCAGATACTGCGGCATCAAGACCGTCGTTGAAAACGAAGCCGCGCCCACCATCAGCATCATCACGCTGGCGGTGGCGAAGTTCACGTTCTTGAACAATCGAATGTCGAGAATGGGCGTCTTGACGCGTAGCTCCCACCAGACGAGCATGACAAGAGCGATGACGGCGATGATCGACAGCGTGAGGATGAAGTTCGATCCGAACCAGTCGTCCTCCTGCCCCTTGTCGAGGACAATCTGCAGGAAGCCCACGCCTACCGCAAGCAGACCGAAGCCGAAGTAGTCGATCCTGCTCTCGTGCAGCGTGGTTCGCTTCAGGAACGGCGGATCGTCGACGTACCGCAGCACGAGAAATATCGCGAGAATGCCGACCGGCAGATTCATCAAGAAGATCCAGCGCCAGCTGTAGCTGTCGGTGACCCAGCCACCTAGCGTGGGGCCGATCGCGGGCGCGACGACTGCGGTCACTCCGTACACGGAGAAGGCGAGCCCGCGCTTCTTCGGAGGAAAGGTATCGGCAAGGATGGCCTGGGCCATGGGCTGCAGGCCGCCGCCGCCGATACCCTGAATCACGCGCGCCAGCAGGAGGATGGGCAAGGTAGGCGCCACGCCGCAGAAGAGCGAGCTGACCGTGAACAGACAGATGCAGATAAGGAAGAAGCGTTTGCGCCCCACGAGCGAGACCAGCCACCCGGTGATGGGGAGAACGATCGCGTTCGAGACCAGATAGGAGGTCAGCACCCAGGTGCTTTCGTCGCTGCTCGCCCCCAGATTGCCGGCAATGTGCGGCAGTGCGACGTTGGCGATGCTGGTATCCAGCACCTCCATGAATGCGGCCAGCGACACGACGAACGCAATCAGCCAGGGATTCACCCTGGGCGTCCAAACGGATTCCGGTTTAACGAGAGTCGCGGCTGCGCTCACTGCTCTTCCGGGCCCGTCGCCAAATCATCGCCTCCTGAAAGCGAGCTGCCTACTCCTTGCGATAGAGCAGATCGCGCATCGCATTCCGTCGCGCCTCATTGAGGCCGCTATCCACCGTGCTTGCGTTGCGCTTCGCGGTTGCATCGGTCTCGTCCATCGCGCTGCATTCGGGGCAGCGGTTGGCGAATCCGGGCTTGTCGGGCTTCAGTTCAAACTCTTCTGAGCAGATCGAGCAGACTTTGATCGGAAAAGGCATAACGCTTTCCATGATAACGAAATGCCGGCACCGAATTCTCGCTCGGGAGTCGCATCGAACGCGGTTGCACGTGCTATAGGGCCGCGCTCACCGTATTTGTCTTCGATCTCGATTTACTGCTTGCGGAGTTTGGCATGTGGACTGCCCATCCGGAGTTGTGCTGTCACCAGAGGTGTGCGCGGAACAAGACCTGAGAAGGTGGCAGCGCCACACAAGTAACCGTCAACGAACTTTGGAGAAGAAGTTGGCTAGGGCGTGAAAGAGCGCCCTCAATTCGAAGAAGCTCCGGAGATGTACGAGGTGTGGCGCGACAAACGGGAGAGGGTGACGAAGATCGAGATTGATCCGGGGGCGGAAAAGGCAGCGTGAATGTGGCGGCCAGGTGAGCGAGCAGTGGAGCGTGGCTCAGCATTGTGCTGCTTGCTGCGCCTCATCCGGCACCCATCGTCCGGAGAGGAATGTCCTGATTCCCGCCACCCCGGCGGCGCCCGCCTCAATGCAGGCCTTCGCGTTTTCCCGATCCACGCCGCCCAGGGCATAGACGGGTACGCGGCCCGCTGTCTTCACGGCGTCTGCCAGTGTCTCGAGTCCC
>DASZGZ010000119.1:0-7302 GCA_035938355.1 Acidobacteriaceae bacterium | reverse complement strand
GTCGTTGAGATCGATGGATACCATGTCGCCGTATTCGCCGGGCTGCAATGCTCCGGATGCGATGCCCAAAGCCTGCGCACCGTGACGTGTCGCACAGTCGAAAAGGCGGGACGCGATCGGACGTTCGTCAATCTGGTCGAGTACTGCACGCTCCTGTTGTGCTAGTCGCAGGTGGTAATCCAGTTCCCGCGCATCCTCCAGCGGATCGATCTGCGCCTGGCTATCCGATCCCAGCGCGTGGCGCACGCCCAACCTCATCAGGGCATCCACTCGAACAATGCCGTCGCCCAGATTGCGCTCCGTCGTCGGACAAGAGCAGACGATCGCCCGCGCATTCGCAAATGCAGCGATCTCCTGCGAATCCAGATGAATGGCATGCACGGCGACGAAATCTCCGCCAAGCAGGCCTTCTCGCGCCAGCAACTCGACCGGTGTGCATCCATACTCCTGCCGGCACGCGGTGTTCTCAGCAGTCTGCTCTGCGACATGCATATGGATCGGCAGGGAATTGCTGCGCGCCCAAGATGCGATCTCCCGCACCGCATCAAGCGGCACTGCACGGATGCTGTGCGGCGCCACTCCGAACCGCACATCCGCTGAATTGGCAGCGTACGATGCGCGAAGACGATCGATATTGGAGAGAAAGGCATCGCTCTCTTCAAAAAAACGAGTCTGACCCGGGTCGAGTGGCAGTCGATAGCCAGACCGCAGATAGGCTGATCGGAGCAGCACAATGCGAAGTCCCACAGATTGCGCAGCCGCGATCACCTGATGCGCTAAGAGATTGGGATCGTCGTAGGGTGTCCCGTCAGGTGCGTTGTGCAGGTAGTGAAATTCACCCACCGTCGTAATACCCGCATGCACCATTTCGAGGAAGCACATACGCGCCACATCGTAGACATCCTCCGGCGATAACCGCGCGGCAGCCTGATACATTGTGTTGCGCCACGACCAGAAGTCCCTTCCACTGACGGCTCTCGACTCTGCACGGCCGCGAATCAGACGTTGAAATGAGTGCGAATGCGCGTTGACGAAACCAGGCAGCAGAGCTTTGCCTGTCATATCAATCTCCGTTGCATCGTCTGCGGGTGCCGCAATGCGGCCCGCATCATCGACAAACAGGCGCTCTCCTGCAACAAAACGGCTGTCCCGATACAGCAATGAGGGACGAAACGACTTACCCATCCTCCCGCTCCCTTCGTCCGGTCGCAGTTGCGTCCTGCTCCGGCAGGATGCGGTGCCCCTTGCACCAGACCTCGCGCATTGGATTCGCGCCCATGCAGTAAATCAGATCGCGCCAGTCGGATGAATGCAACACGCCGAAGTCGGCCTGTGCGCCTGCTTCAATGCGGCCCACATCCGTCAGCCCAAGTGCATGCGCAGCATTGACTGTTCCCGCAACGAGCGCCTCTGCGGCCGTCAATCCATTCAACCGCACAGCTAACCCTAGAGCTGAGCTTGTCGAGAACAACGGGCTCGATCCCGGATTAAGATCAGTACCCACCGCGACTGCCGCGCCAGCATCGATCAATGGACGTCCCGGGGCCTTCGGGATGCCAAGATGCAGTGACACGCCAGGCAGAATCGTTGCGATGGTTGGGCTGTTGCGAAACAGCTCATATTGACGCGGCGTGCACGCCTCCAGGTGATCGATGCTCAGAGCGCCAAGCCGCAACGCCAGTTCCAAGCCGCCGACCGAGTGGAACTGTTCGGCATGCACCTTGATCCGGAGGCCGTGCTCAAGTGCACATGTGAGCACAGATTCAGCCTCCGCGGCATTCCAGGCCTCCTTCTCGATAAAAATATCCACCGCCTGCGCAAGGGCGCGACGAGCCACCTCTGGAATCAGGTCACTCTGCACTTGATCCAGATAGGCATTTCGCTCCCGCGCCTCAGCAGGTGGAATGTGAATCAGCAGCGTAGGCACAATCCGTATGGGAAGGCGCGAAGCCAGCGTTCGTATCACTTCCAGCATGCGAAGCTCGCCTCGAATACTGAAGCCGTATCCGGACTTGACCTCGACAACAGTGGCGCCAGACCGCGCCAAAGACCAAACGCGCTGCTCTGCGAGCGAAACCAGTTCTTCATCTGACGCAGCCGTCGTCGCGCGAATGGTGCTCCAGATGCCGCCGCCGGAGGCAAGTATCTGCTCGTAGCTAACGCCCGAGGTCCGCGCATCGAAGTCGGCCAATCGATCGCCGGCCCAGACCGCGTGGGTGTGCGGATCCACCAGCCCCGGAACCACAGCACGACCGCCGAGATCAACCGTGTGTGCCGCTGCTCCCGACCACTCTCCCGCAGGTCCCACCCACGCAAAACGATCATCAGTGATCGCGATTGCGGCGTTCTCGATGACAGTTAGCTCGCGCATCTGCGAGCCACGTTTCGCTCCCGCGCCGCGCGGTGTAGCCATCTGGGTGATACCGGTGATGAGAAGGTCTGCATTCATCAAGCGCGCGTTCATCGGAGGCTCGGCATGTCGAGACCGCGGTCTCGTGCCACCCCCTGCGCCTTCGCATAACCAGCGTCAGCGTGCCGCATCACCCCCATGGCCGGGTCGTTGGTAAGGCAGAGCCGCAGCCGCTGCTCTGCTTCATCACTCCCATCTGCCACCGCAACCAGCCCCGCATGCTGGCTGTAACCCATGCCCACACCGCCGCCGTGATGAAAACTCATCCACGCCGCGCCGCTGGCGATTCCGGTGGCGAAGTTGAGCAGCGCCCAGTCGGAAACAGCATCCGATCCGTCCAGCATGGCCTCTGTCTCACGATAGGGACTTGCCACCGAACCCGCATCCAGGTGATCTCTACCAATGACGATCGGTGCGGAAAGTTCGCCGCTGCGAACCATCTCGTTGAAGAGCAGACCTGCCCTGTCGCGCTCGCGGTAGCCGAGCCAGCAGATGCGCGCCGGCAGCCCCTGATAGGCGATCTCCTTCGCGGCGAAGCGCAACCACTGTTGCAGTCGTTCGTCGTCGGGAAACAGCTTCAGCAGCGCAGCATCCGTCTTGGCGATGTCTTCCGGATCACCGGAAAGCGCAACCCAGCGGAACGGTCCGCGCCCTTCGCAAAAGGACTCGCGTATGAATGCGGGTACAAATCCGGGATAGCTGAAAGCATCGCTGACGCCCGCCTGCTTCGCCTGCGTCCGCAGGTTGTTGCCGTAGTCGAACGCAATCGCGCCCCGCCGCTGCATCTCGAGGATTGCCTGCACATGGAGCGCCATCGCGCCACGCACACGCTCCATGTACGCCGCCGGATTCTGAGCACGCAACGCGTTCAAGTCTTCGTCCACTAGCGGCGGTGGAAGATAACCCCACATCGGATCATGCGCGCTTGTCTGGTCCGTTACCAGTTCGGGTGTGAATCCAGAGCGGACCATCGCCGGCAGCACCTCCGCAGCATTCCCTAGAAGTCCGATTGAAAGTGCGGTCTTATCGCGCCTTGCCTGTTGCGCCATGTGGATCGCTTCGTCCAGTGAAGCGGTTGCGCAATCCAGGTATCTCGTCTTCAAGCGGCGCTCCACGCGCGTGGGATCCACCTCAACACAGATGCTGACGCCGCCGGCCAGCTTCACCGCCAGCGGTTGCGCTCCGCCCATGCCGCCAAGTCCCGCCGTAACGCTGATCGTGCCGGCCAGCGTGCCGTTGAAGTGCTGCTTCGCCGCGGCCTTGAAGGTCTCATACGTCCCCTGCAGGATGCCTTGGGTTCCGATGTAGATCCAGGAGCCCGCTGTCATCTGCCCGTACATCATGAGCCCCGCGGCATCGAGCCGATCGAACTCCTCCCAGTTCGCCCAATGCGGCACCAGGTTCGAGTTCGCGATGAGTACCCGCGGCGCCAGCGGATGCGTCCGGAGAACGCCGACGGGCTTGCCCGATTGCACAAGCAGCGTCTCCTCATTCCCCAGGCGATCCAGTGTCTCGACGATCTTTGCGTAGCACTCCCAGTTGCGCGCAGCCTTTCCGCGCCCGCCATACACAATCAGTTCTTCAGGCTTCTCCGCCACTTCAGGATCCAGGTTGTTCATCAGCATTCGCTTGGCTGCTTCCTGGATCCAGCCGCGGGCCGTCCTGGTGTTTCCACGGGGTGCCCGAATCTGGGGGTGCGCTGTCATTTCTGGTTCACCATTGCGGGGAAGAGTCGCATCTTGTCCACCGTACTTTCTATCAGAAGCAGGCTGGGAACCGCGTGCGCATTCTCGAACTGCGTCGTCGAAAAGGACAAAGGGGGCCCGCCCTTTTGCAATTCCGGCGCTCTTGACTCAGACTGGCCTACGCCGCGTTCAGAGCACTCTTGCTATGACATGCAGCCGCGGAGTGGCCCCTTGAGGCCTTCGCCGGTCGGCACTCATAGCAGGAATTCTCAGCGGACATCATTCGCCCGGGGCCGCATTCGGATGTCACTCCTCCGCAATACTCTATGCATCGCTGGCGCTTCGTTTATCGGCTTCTCCTGCCCTGCGCAGATCACGGTCGTCAAGCCAATACCGGCCCGCGCCACGATTACGATCGATGCGGGCAAACCCGCCGGAGCGCCGATCTCTCGCACCATCTTTGGCAGCTTCCTCGAGCCCATCGGCAACTCCACCTACAACGGTCTATGGGCCGAGCTGCTGATCAACCCTTCGCTCGAAGAAAACCTTTGGAATGCGAAGAATCTTGAGACGCTGGTGCACGAACGCCCGGAGCTCGTGGAGTCATCGTCGCTTGGTCTGCCCTTGCCCTGGGAGCCTCTCAATGCAAAACAGGGCAACCGCTACGAACCGCGGTGGGGGAATGCCGCGAACTCCTGGCGATCGCTGGTGGTGATGGGCGTGCCGGGACAGCCCACCGGCATCAAGCAGGAGGTTTATCTCCCGGTTCAGCGCACGCTTGCTTACAAGGGCAGTCTGTTCGCACGTCACCTCAGTGGACCATCGACCCTCACCGTCTCGCTCCGGAAGCGGAACAGCAGCGACTCGCTTGCCTCCGCGACGATCGATGCAAAGGCAGAGGAGTGGAAGAGGTACGACTTTCAGCTTCAGGTGCCCGAGCATGAGCTCCAGCGTTTGGAGCCGGCAGATTTCGTTGTCGAGCTCAACGGAGACGAACGTGTCGACCTCGATCAACTCTCCCTCATGCCCGCAGATGCTCTCGATGGGCTCGATCCTGACGAAGTGGCCATGGCCAAGGCGATGGAGACACCGCTGGTTCGATTCGGCGGCAACTTCACCTCCTCGTATCACTGGCGCGACGGCATCGGCACGCAGGACAAACGCGTGAGCATGGTGAACATCGCCTGGGGGATTCCGGAGTACAACGCCTTCGGGACCGACGAATTTCTTCACTTCTGCGATCTCATTGGCGCAGAGCCGCAGGTCGCGCTGAACCTGGGCAGCGGCACGCCGCAGGAGGCCGCGGACTGGGTCCGCTACATCGATGATCACTGGCACCAGCACAGCGGGCTGCTGTGGGAGCTCGGCAACGAGTTGTGGGGGGACTGGAACGTTGGCTGGCCCACAATCGATGAGGTCGCCGGCCGCACTCTTGCCTTCAGCAAGGCCATTCGTGCGGTTGATCCCAGCGCAAAGCTAATCGCCACCGGCGGCGATCCGGAGTGGTTCCACTCCTGGAACGAGCATCAGCTTTCCAATCCTGCCGGGACCTTCGACTATCTCTCAACGCATTTCGTCGTCACCAACACGCAGACGAAGCTGGCACATCCCTCCGCCGACTTCATGACGCAAGCGGCCTTCGCACTACCGGTCGAACTCGGACGGAAGTTGCGCGCAGACCAGCAGCAGATTGGTGAGCATCCGGCATTCGCGAACCGCGCGCATGTCGCCTTCACGGAGTGGCTCTTCATCGGCCGGCGCGATGGCATTCCCAGCTTCCGCAACATGGGCGGCGCAGTGGATACAGCCGGCTTCTTCAACATGCTGATGCGCAACACGGACGTTGTGCCGATCTCGGACATGACTGGCATCATGGAGTTTGCCGGCATCTGGAAGAATCACGGTCAGGTGTTTGGCGCGCCCGGCTATTACGCCTTCCGCATGTATTCGACCGCCCACCCCGCCATGCCTGTCGAAGCCGTCAGCGATGCCGGAAGCTACTCCGTGAAGAACGGCGTCGAACGCCTTCCGGACATCGACGATGTGCCCTACCTGGATGTGACCGCCGCGCTCGATACCTCGAAGAAGACGCTCTCGCTCTTCTGCGTGAATCGCAGCCTGAACGTCGACATCCCTGCGGACATCGCGATTCGGGACTTCGCAGGCACAGCGGAGGCCACCATACAGACTCTGCGCAGTGCAAGCATCAGCGACGAGAACGATGAGGATGAGCCAGAACGTGTCGCGCCTGTACAGAATCAGGAGCGGGTCTCGCAAGGCCGCCTGCAGCACATATTTCCGCACGAGAGCGTGACCGTCATCACGCTTCACAGATCGGCGGCTAAGTAGCCACCAATCGGATCAAACTTGAGGGCCCTAATCCGGCATGCGGACCAGCCCCTGCTGGATGGCAGCCGTCGCCGCCTCTGTCCGGCCGGAAACGTCGAGCTTCCGAATGATGCTGTTGATGTGGTTGCGCGCAGTATTTTCGCTGATGCCCAGGGCATGTCCGATCTGCTTGTTGGTCAGCCCGCGCACCACCATCTCCAGTATCTCCAGCTCTCTCTGCGTCAATGCGGAGCGCACCATCCGTTCCGCGAGCCGCGCCGCAATGCGCGGCGGAATATGGCGTCGGCCATCGTGGACCGCTTGAATGGCACTGACGATCTCAGCCTGTGGCGTGCTCTTCAGCAGGTAGCCTTGGGCCCCTGCCTCGATCGCGCGGTAGATCTCCTCATCTGATTCGTAACTGGTCAGAACCAGCGCCTTTGGCGGAAATGGCTTCCCCCGGACGGCCTTGAGCAGGTCGATTCCTGTCATGCCCGGCATCCGCAGATCCAGCATCAGCACATCGGGCCGCTCTTGGTCGATGAGCTGCAGTGCTTCCTCCGCTGTGGATGCCGCACCGCACACGGTCAGGCCGGGGATGGTTGAAAGCATGCTCGCGAGTCCAGCGCGCACGACAGGATGATCGTCGACAAGCAGAATACGAATGCCGCCGGCTCGCTGTGTAGGGATTGCGGGTCGCTCTTTCGTCAACAAGGCTGTCCAGCTTTTGCGTTCAGGGCTCTGCTCAACGATCCGTGACAGTGACATACGGTGGCGCTTCGAAACCATAGTCCATGTGTACTAGATGCGGGTGGTCTGGTGCACTCATGGCGCATCTTATCTGGCGGTACCTAGAATGCTCCCCGTTGTGCGTTACCG
>DASZGZ010000118.1:0-16261 GCA_035938355.1 Acidobacteriaceae bacterium | reverse complement strand
TGGATCTCCGGCGAGATGGTACGGACGAAACGCAACGTAAATCCGACCTTCGATGATCCGGATTCATTCATCCTCCAGATCCAAAAAGGTGTGATCCACGCCAACATCGGCGACGTCGGCAAATATCTGAATTCCGCCCTCCCTGCGGACGCACCACTCAAAAACATCGACATCCAGCCGGACGGGGAATTGGTCAAGATTCGCGGCACGTTCAAGAAGGTGATTCCACTGCCCGTCGAAATTGTCGGCTCGCTTGCCGCAACCCCGGACGGTCTGGTGCGCATGCACGTGCAACATATCTCGGTTCTCAAAGTCCCTCTCAAGGGACTGCTGGGTACCGTTGACGTCAAACTCGCCGATCTTGTGCACTCCACCAACATGGCTGGCGTATCCGTCTCTGGCGACGACATCATCTTCGATACGGAAAAGCTGCTGCCACCTCCGCACATTCGTGGCCAACTGACCACGGTTCAGGTGAAGGTTCCGGACATTGAAGTCATCTACGGCAACGCCTCGAACGACCCGACGCAATTGGCACAGTGGCATAACTTTCTCCGCTTCCGGAATGGCGCGCTCGACTTCGGCAAGCTCACCATGCATCACGCCGACTTGACCATGATCGACGCGGCGAAGGAGCCCTGGTTCGATCTTGACCTGGTGAATTATCAGAACCAGTTAGTGAACGGCTACACGCGGATGACGGCGCAGGCAGGCCTGGAGATCTATATGCCCAGCCTCAAAGCGCAGACATCGAAACAGGCGGGACAGAGTGTCACGCTGCAATGGTTGAAGAACCGGAATTCTTCGCTGCCCCCCGATGTGGCAGAGAAGACCAAGGTTCACTAACGGCATAGTTCACCGGCACTGGTTTTGGCACCGGATCAAGCGGCGCAGGATCAGGATCGGGCTCGGGAAAACCCGGGCCGTCCGGTTCGGGGTCGGGTGGCGGGTATGGATCGGGCAACACATCCGGCGGCGTTCCAGGAAAGCCGCCCAGCCGCATCGAATCGAACCCGATTTTGAAATCGCTCGCTCTCATACTCACTGGGATGGCACCAGACGCGTACCTGATGGCGACCAAGCTTTGAATTGGCTCAAGAAACAATGTGCCGGCGCCAGCTATCGCTCACCAGCAGTCCCAACAGCAACTCACGCCGGTCCTCGAGAATCCATCCCGCTTCTCGCATCACGCGTCCGTGGTCGGGCAGGCGGCGCACCTTCAGGCCGACCAGCAGGGCAAAGGCCAGATAGAGGCCGCGGACGATCAAGGTCCCTACGAGGCGCGCCGCTGGCCGACGAGGAATGGCAAAGTCGGACACCACCCATAACGCCTGATCCTCAGCGGCGCCATTGACGCGCGAAACCAGAGACGCTATCTCCGCCTCGTCAAAGCAATCGAGGAAGAAATGGGTGACGATGAGATCGAATGGCGCCTCGGGGAATGCTGCCGGATCACATTCGCGCGCATCCGCGTGCACCAGGCGAACCTGCGCGCCGGAGGGAAGCCGCCGCGCGGCCTGACGAAGCATCTCCGCGCTCGCATCGACCGCCACGACTTGAATGTCAGGGACTCTCCGCGCCAGTTCTGCAAGAAAACGGCCGTCGCCGTCGCCGTAGACAAGAGCGCGCCGGCGCGCGATCATATCCTGCACCCGTAACTCCCTACATTGCTGCAGATACGGTCCGAAACTCAAGTATTCCATCCAACGATATAGGCGGGCGAGGCGATCGAAGTTGGGAGATGTGCTCATGGGTGAGAGCGGCTCCATCATGAGCAACGACAGACAAGCAAAAGCAGCGGCGTCAGCAGCGCGAGATCGGCCCCGATGCGCCGTCCGCCGGCTGCCAGCCGGGAGCAGTCGAGAAGCAAAAAGAGAGCAGCGCTGAGCCCGGCAGCGACGGCCAGCCAGCGGGCCGGCGTATTGACGAGCTCGAACAGACTGAGGCAACTGCCGGCAATGCATAGTCCGGCGAGCCATCGTATGCGGTCTCCAGGACGACACTGCTCCCAATCCTCGATGGCAACGCAGTTCAGCCAGCAGAGTGCGGCAAAGAGCGGACAGAGAAGCGGCAGCGGATGGTGCCGAGGCATACCGGCCGCGCGACGTCGCGCCTCATCCCAGCCGGGCAGTGCAGACGCGGCGGCAAACAGCAGCGCGATAACAAACTCTTTTGGAAAGTATGGAAGCGATCTGCCGCGGGCCCGTGAGGGCAGATGCACCAACCCCAGATAGAGAAGGCAGAGAACGCCAAGAACGCAGTAGGAGAGGAGCAGAGAACGCGGCATCTTCGCGACCAGCATCGCGAGAACCAGGGCAACCGGCACGGCGGCTGACAGGAACCATCTGCGATGGCGGTCGTGGAATCGATGCCGCTCCTGCAGTGTGGATTGCGGCGAGAACCGCGCGTCCAGCAGGCGGTCTGCCACATAAAACAGCCACGTGCCCAACGCCAGAGCGGCGGGAAGCCAGGGCGCAAGCCAGAGCCGGGCCGCGCGTCCAAAGGCCCAGCACCAGAGCGCGGCTACAGTGGGTGCATCCAGACTCAGAAGGTGCCAGTACCGCAGCAATGTGTGAGGGAAGCGGAGCAAACTTCAGTGTAGCGGCAGCACCGTGCTGTCAGGGCGCTTTACGGTTGGGCGGCGACGAGTATCTTCTGCAGGGTGAAAGAGCCGTCCGGCTGCACCTCGAAGAAGGCGCGCACTTCATCAGGCGCAGCGCTCCACACGGCATGGATGGCCGCAACCCGCTCCGGCGACGTGCGCATGCGCTCGATCCAGCCGGAAAATTCAATCAGCACCGGCCACTGCTTGCGCGGCGTGGCGGTGAATCCTGCCTCGCGGAAGAGCGTCAGCCACTCCTGCGTGCTGTAGTCGCGAATGTGCGACGGGTCGCGCAGGATCTCCACCGCCTGCAGATGTGTGTCGAGCAGCGGCGTCTCGCCGCCCGCGGTGTCGATCAGCAAAGCTCGGCCATCTGGTTTGAGTACGCGCCGGACCTCACGCAAGGCTGCAGGCACATTGTGCCAATGATGCGCGCTGTAACGGCTGATCACGCAGTCGAAGTGGGCATCCGGGAAGGGAAGCACCTCTGCCATGCCCTGGATTGTTTCGATGTTGCTGATGGAGCGTGCCACGGCCTCGTGCTCGACGACGGCGAGCATCTGGGCAGTCAGGTCATAGGCGATCACCGAAGCGGCGTGGGGTGCCACAGCAAAACTCGCATGGCCAGCGCCGCATCCCAGATCGAGCACAGCGGCATGCGGAATCGCGGCTATCTCCTGCGCGAGCAGCTCAAGGTCGTCGCCGGTGGCGTGCGTCACGCTCTTCAGATAGGCGCGAGCTGTCGCACCGAACTGTTGCGCTACGAGGACGTCATGCTCCATGCTTGCCCCTCATTGCCACGCCTCGGACTCGCGGCTTAATTTCTGCCGCTTAATCTATCAATCTCAAGCGTCACTTTAAGATCGTGGCGCGGATTCAGCGATCTGCGACAGCAGGTTCAGGCTGAGGCGCCAGTGCAGGCTCCGGTCGCCGATTGGAGATTGCCCGAGTCACCTTCTTCCGCGCCGGGCTGCGCTTTGCCGGCTTTGCCATTGCGACGGTCGGGCCCATTTCGACTGGAGGAGGGATCTGGTCGGCGGTGGTACGTCCTTCCGCGAGCTGCATGAAGAAGTCCTGAGCGGAGAAAGGGATCTTGCCGCGAGCGCGCCGGTAGTCCCCGCTGGGCTCCAGGATGCGTGTCTTCGCCGTGTCGGCCAGGTAGGCGGCCAGAATCTCATCCTTCAGCCGCGCCCGGAGCTGTGCGTCCTTCACCGGGAAAAGAACCTCGCAGCGTTCGAAGAGGTTCCGCGGCATCCAGTCCGCGCTGCCGCAGTAGATGGCCTCTTCGCCGCCGTTGGCGAAATAAAAGATGCGGCTGTGCTCCAGGAATCGCCCCACCAGGGAGCGCACGCGGATGCGGTCGCTGAGGCCCTTCACCCCGGGGCGCAGCGAGCATATCCCGCGCACGATCAGGTCGATCTCGACGCCTGCCTGCGAGGCCTCGTACAGCGCCTCGACGATGCTCTTTTCGAGCAGCGAGTTCATCTTTACGATGATGCGAGCTGGCCGGCCCTTACGCGCATGCTCAGCTTCGCGACGGATCATCTGGATGGATTGCTCGGCCAGCGTGAGCGGAGCCACCAGCAGCGGCGAATAGTCGTCCGATTCCGAATGGGCGGTCAGGTAATTGAAGACCGCCTGCATGCTGGTAGTGATCGCGGGATCGCAGGTCAGCAGGCTGACGTCCGAATAGAAGCGCGCCGTGTTCGGGTTGTAGTTGCCGGTGCCGAGATGCGCGTAGCGCCTGGTAACGCCATCCTCATCCCGCCGCACCATCAGCGCCAGCTTGCAGTGCGTCTTCAGCCCGACGATGCCATGGAAGACCTGCACCCCGGCATCCTCAAGGTTGCGCGCCCAGCGGATGTTGGATGCTTCGTCGAAACGCGCCATCAATTCGACGACGACGGTGACCTCCTTTGATTGCGCGGCTTCGATCAGCGCGGTGAACATCGGAGAGTCCGCCGAGGTGCGATAGAGCGTCTGTTTCATGGAGAGCACGGCCGGATCTTCAGCGGCGGCTTCGATGAAGCTCACCACGCCATCGTAGGAATCGAAGGGGTGGTGCAGCAGGATGTCGCGGTGCCGGATTTCGTCAAAGATGTTCGCTGAATTCCGGTTCATGCGTAGCTCGCGGGGCACAAACGGCGGGTACTTCAGGTCAGGCCGCGGCGTTTCCGTGTACAGCGTCATCAGCCGCGAGAGGTTCACCGGACCCTCGGTGCGCACCACCTGCGATTCGTCCACCTCGAAGTTCACGCGCAACCGGTCGATGATCTCGGGGTCGGCCCCCGCTTCCACCTCCAGCCGCACCGCGTCTCCCTTGCGGCGGTTGTGCAGCTCTGTGCGTACGCTTTCCAGCAGCGAGCGCGTCTCCTCCTCCTGCAGGTAAAGGTTGCTGTTGCGGGTCACGCGGAAGGCAGCGGTAGACAGCACCTCGTAGCCGCGGTACATGCGTGCGGCATAGGCCTCAATCAGTTCGTGGAGAAAGACGTAATCGATGGTGCTGCCGGGTGAAGGGACGGGTACGAGGCGAGGCAGGGCGCGTGGCACAGTGAGCACGCCGAGGACCGGGGCGGCGGTGCGTTTGCGCTTGCTACGCAGCAGCAGGGCAAGGCACAGAGCTTTGTTCAGCACCCTGGGAAAGGGATGCGCAGGATCAATCGTGATGGGGGTCAGCAGCGGATCGACTTCGCGCTGGTAGAACTCCGAAACATACTCCCGCTGATCCTCGCTTATGTTCTCGCGGTCCAGTACGCGAATGCCGGCGGCGTGCAGCGCGGGCCGCAGCGACTTATTCCAGCAGCGGTACTGGCTCTCGACAAAGGTGCGCAACTCCGAGGTGTCGCGCTCGAAGGTCTGCTCCGGCGTCAGGCCATCCGGGCCGACCTCGTTGTAGCCGTCTTCAATGCGCTGCATGACGCCGGCAACCCGGATTTCGACAAATTCGTCGAGATTGGAGGCGGTGATGGCGAGGAATTTCACCCGCTCGAGCAGTGGATTGCTCGGATCCTGGGCCTCCTGCAGAACACGGCCGTTGAAGCGCAGCCAGGACTCATCGCGGCTGAAGAAAAGCTGCTCCCGCTTTGGTTGTCGTGCATGCATAAGGGCTGAGTGTAGTGCTGGAAGACCTTCCTTTGATACAGGATACGCGTCTCTCCGGTTGTGAAAGCCGCGCGAAAATTGCTACCTACCGCGGTTGACGAGCGGCCCCGGGTGGCTGAGGATGAAAGGACAACCCAAAACCATAACTATGGCCGGCGAGTGGAGGTACCGTGAGCGAAACCCAGACAGCCATTCCTGAACCGACGACAGATTGTACGGACTGCAACGACAACGACATCGTGGAATCAGCCGCCCGCGAGCTTTACCAGGCGGCGGCGCTCTTCGTGGGAGACGAGAACGAAGCGATCCAGCTGGTAGAGGAGACAGTGGCTTCCGTGGAAATGGATCCCTGCTCCGATGGCGAAGCTGCGCGCGAGGCAGCCAGCCGCGACCTGATCCGGCGGGCACTGGCCCGCGTGGCCGCCCTGCAGCCAGCCCGGATGCATCCATCCGCGGCAACTGACCTGGGAGGGTGCGTCGAAACCGATGACCTGAGCGCTGCCGGCTTGACGCGGCAGCAGTTGGATGACCTGCTCTCCGGCGCCGGTCGCACGCGGATGCGGCAGTGGCTGGAAGGTTTGGGACCAGCGGAGCGAAGCGTCTTTGTGTTGCGCGCCGTGATGGGCCGCAGTGCCGCTGAGTCCGCTCAATTGCTGCAGCAGACGACGGGCGACCCCTGGATGGAGACCCACGTAGGCGGAGCCTACCGCGCGGCACTTTGCTCGCTCGCCAGTTCGCTCGTCCACTCTGCGTCCCATTAGCCGGCGCCCATGCCGCCATCGCGGTTTTGCCTCGATTGCGCCCCATCGACAGCCGGAGAGCCGCCTTGCTATGGTGATCCGGTCATGCCGCCCGCGAGGTGGCAAAATTGGCGCGGCAAACGGGCAAGTTCTGATTTTTTAAGTCTTTGCCAGCGTTCTGGCATCCAATCTGGCGACTATCATGCGTGGATTTTTGTTCAGGCAGTTGAGGTCCGGAGTGTGTGCCCGGCCTACGCGACTGGTTCCGCAACTCATGCTGCTTCTTTTGGCCGGGACGATCCCCGCACTGGCGCAGTTTGGCGGCAGCTCTTCATCGAGCTCCGCGCCAAAATGGGAGCCCCCCACTGTCCCGCAGGCACCTGCGCAGAGCACCTACCAGGGAAGCGTGGCAAACCAGCCGGTGACCCCCGGCGTGCTTCAGCTCACCATCAAGGACGCGGTGCTTACCGGCCTGAAAAACAATCTCGGCATCATTCTCTCCGGAGAGAATGTGAACCAGGCAGGCGGTCAGCGCTTGCAGCAATTGCAAAAGCTGCTGCCGACTGTGAACGGCACCTTCAAGGAATCCCTTCAGCAGGTGAACCTCAAGGCGGAGGGTATAAATATCCCGGGATTTCCGTCCATCATCGGCCCATTCGGATACACGGATGTTCGGGGTACGGTGGACTGGACGCTGCTCAGCGTCCCATCGCTCAACAACTATCTCGCCTCGCGCCATGACTTTGAGGCGACCAAGCTTTCGCTAAACGATGCCCGCAACCTGGTGGCGCTCAGCATCGGATATGCCTATCTGGCCTGCATCTCGGATGAGGCCAATATCGCCAATGATGAGGCGCAGGTGGCCTCCACCAAGGTTTCGCTCGACCAGGCGAATGCCAACCACGAGGCGGGGACGGCGCCCGAGCTTGACGTGCTTCGCGCACGCGTCGATTACCAGACGCAGCAGCAGGCGCTGATTCGTGACCAGAACGCGCACGAGAAGGACAAGCTTGCGCTGGCACGCGCGGTAGGCCTGCCACTTGAACAGAAATTCGAGCTCGCTGACCGGCTGCCCTTTGCGCCGCTCGAGGGTATGCAACCGGACGAAGCGCTGAAAGTTGCTTACGCAACGCGGAAGGATCTGCAGGCTCTGGAAGAGCAGGTGAAGGCAGCGCAGCTAAGCCGCAAGTCAGCCACGGCAGAGCGGTATCCCACCGTCACGTTCAACGGAGACTATGGGGACATCGGTCCGACGCTGGGCCACTCACACGGCACTTTTGACGTAGCGGGGTCGGCCAGTGTGCCGATCTTTGAAGAGGCCAAGCTGCGCGGCGATGCCCGGCAGGCCCAAGCACAGCTCGATAGCCAGAAGGCGCAATTGAGCGACCTCCGCGGCCAGATCGACGCTGACATCCGCGATGCATTTTTCGATCTGGAATCGGCGGCGAAGCAGGTGGAAGTATCGCGCAGCAACATGGAGCTGGCGGCCCAGACTCTCGGCGATGCGCAGCAGCGCTATGCAGCCGGCGTCAGCGATAACCTTGCAGTCGTGCAGGCGCAGGCCAGCGTGGCCCAGGCAAATGGTCAGTACGTCGCGAGTCTTTATCAACACAACATCGCCAAGCTGTCTCTGGCGCGGGCGATGGGCGTGGTAGACACGCGATATCAGGAATTTCTCGGAGGAAAGTGACCGTGGCGGAACAGGATCCGGAATCCGGCAGGGCCGGCACCCAGAACCAGCAGCAGCAGGGCAGTGATCAGGAGCAGCGCGAGAATCCGGAGAAGAAACGGCGACGCAGCTTTATTCTCTTCTTCATCGTCGCGGTTCTGGTGGTGGGCGCGCTGCTCTACTACTGGCATTCGACGTTCTATGAAGACACCGACGACGCGCAGGTCAACGGCCACATCATCCAGATCAGCGCGCGCGTCCAGGGGCACGTTGTCAACGTGCCCATCAAAGAGAACCAGTATGTCTCTGCCGGTACGCTGATTGCCGAGATCGATCCTCACGATTACGAAGTATCGGTGGCGCAGGACGAGGCGAATCTGGAGGCAGCCGAGGCCAACTACGAGTCGGCCAGGGTGAACGTCCCGGTTACGGATATCCAGTCCTATAGCTCGCTTTCGTCGGCAGACGCCAACGTCCTGGCCTCCGATGCCCAGGTGAAGCGCGCTCTCCGCCAGCTCGATCAGGCGCAGGCCGAAGTGGCGCAAGCAGAGGCGAACAACACCAAGTCGCAGCTCGACCTGCAGCGGTACACGCCTCTGGTGGCGAAAGACGTGATCTCCAAGCAGCAGTACGACCAGGCGGTCGCTGCTGCGCAGGCGAACCAGGCTGCGGTGGTCTCCGCGAAGGCCAACGCCATTGCCGCGCAGGAACAGATCGCGGTTGCCAAGCAGCAGG
The DNA here is from genome assembly GCA_035938355.1 of Acidobacteriaceae bacterium. Lineage (GTDB taxonomy): Bacteria > Acidobacteriota > Terriglobia > Terriglobales > Acidobacteriaceae > KBS-83. Next base: position 7,413 of record DASZGZ010000118.1, on the reverse strand, counting down.
TAATCTCCTCCCAAGCCTCCCAACGGAATGCCCGCTCCGCCCCGCAGCAGGTAGCAGTGCAGAAGGCGAAGGCCGACCAGGCAGCGGCACAGGTGGAGCAGGCGCGTGCCGAACTGAATCAGGCGAAGCTCAACCTGAGTTACACCAAGATAGTCGCGCCGGTGGACGGCATCATCACCACTAAGAACGTCGAAGTGGGGCAGAACGTCAGCGTGGGACAGAACATGGTTACGCTGGTCTCACTGAATGACCTGTGGGTGACAGCGAACTTCAAGGAAACCCAGCTTCACCTGATGCGTCCTAATCAGACCGTCAAGATCCACGTAGATATGAATGGGCGCGACTACGATGGCGTCGTGACGCAGATAGGCGGCGCAACCGGTTCGATGCTGAGCCTCTTTCCGCCGGAGAATGCGACGGGAAACTACGTCAAAGTGGTGCAGCGGGTGCCTGTGCGCATCGACTTCACCAAGCCGGAAGAGGACAAGGAGCATATCCTGCGGCCGGGACTCTCGGTCGAACCGACGGTTCGCGTGAAGGGGAGTTAGGTTCCCCAGCTCCCTCAGCCAGTCAACCTTCCGGTTGAGGAGAGCATGTCTTTATGAGGGATCGCAAGACCTACCGGCGCATCTAACAGAACGCAAGGAGGTTCTAAGAGATGAGTAGCAATGCACTGAAAGAGTCGCCGAAGACGAGTGCGAAGGTTGCGGATCTGATCACACCCAACTGGCGGCAGAATGCCAAATCCATCCAGAAATACGGCACGGTCATAAAGGACCTGCCGATCGGCATTGGCGCCGCCGAGCGTCAGGAGATCGTAGGTCGGCTGAACCTGCTTCTCGCCGACACAATTACCCTGCGCGACCTATACAAGAAGTCGCACTGGCAGGTGGGCGGCCCCACGTTTTACCAGCTCCATCTGCTTTTCGACAAGCATGCGGGCGAACAGTCGGAGTTGGTCGACGAGATTGCAGAGCGCGTCCAGATTCTGGGCGGGGTAAGCATCGCGATGGCGCCCGATGTTGCGTCGAACACACGCCTCGAGCGAGCGCCAATCGATCGCGAAGAAGTGCCGGTCCAGATCTCCCGTCTGCTCGAAGCGCATCATCTGATTCTGAGAGACGCACGCGATCTGGCGGATAAAGCCAACGATCTGGGCGATGTGGGCACCAACGACCTGCTGGCCAGCTCGGTCGTTCGCACCAACGAGATGCAGGTCTGGTTTGTCAGCGAGCACCTGGTCGATATGCCGTTGGTGCTGGCGAAATAACCACTCGATTCAGGCGGGTAAAGCCAAACGGGCCGGATCCTTCGCGATCCGGCCCTTCATTTTTGGCGCGAACCTTGAAATCCGCACCCAGCCAAAAGTTTTGCCGCCCTGCCCACCTTCAGAACATCTATCCTTTGGGTTGCCTGAGAGTTGTACGAAATGCCGGTCGCGATCGATTTTTTTATCCATCACGCGTATCTCATCCTCTTCGGCTGGATCGCCGCGGAGCAGATCGGCCTGCCGATCCCGAGCGTGCCTCTTCTTCTGAGTGCGGGAACCCTGACCGCTACCCATCAGATCAGCCTGCCGCTTGTCCTGCTGTCAGCCGTCGGCGCCTGCATCGTCAGCGACTCCATCTGGTACTTCATGGGCGCGCGCCACGGCGGCGGGATCGTGCGCATGGTGTGCAAGCTCTCCTTTGAGTCGGCAGCCTGCGTGCGTCGCACCGGGGATTTCTTCCAGCGTTATGGCTCGCGTGCCTTGCTGCTCGCCAAATTTATTCCAGGACTTGGAGCGGTGGCTGCGCCCATTGCCGGCCAGAGCAAGATGCCCTACGCCACCTTCATCACATTTGACGCTGCGGGAGCACTGCTGTGGAGTCTCAGCGCGACGCTGGTTGGCCGTTTCTTCGGCGATGTGTTGAAGCGCCATCCGGGCGCGCTGGCGGAGGTTGGCCATTCTGCGGGCTTCCTCTTCATTCTTCTGCTGCTGGGTTTTTTCTGTTACCGGCTGTACCGGCAGCGCGCCTTCCTGCGGCAGATTCGCGGCGCGAAGATCGAGCCGGAGGATTTGAAGGCCAAGCTGGACAGCGGTGAGGATGTCTACATCATTGACCTGCGTCATCCGCTCGACTATCTCCCCGATCCCCGCAGATTGCCCGGGGCCGTGCTCTTCAAGCCGGACACGCTGGTCGCTGAGGGGGATCGCATTCCACGGGACCGCGATATCGTTCTCTACTGCACCTGTCCCAGCGATGCCACCAGCGCGCGCACGGCACTACGGCTGCGCAGCCTCGGCGTCTATCGCGTGCGCCCGTTGCATGGCGGATACGACGGCTGGAAGAAACTTGGCTATCCGCTGGAGCCGATGGAGCAGAAGACGGTCGCCTGAGAGTGTTCATCCCGCGCCCTGGCGGGATGCACCAGGCGGGGGGCTTGTGCTAAGTTGCCCTTTGCGGTGGTGCCTGAGGCGCCGGCGCGTTTTCCAAGGGGTACGGCATGGCATGGACAGAGTCCTATCACTGTGACGTTTGCAACAGTCCGCGTGGAGACGCGGAGGACTGGTGGCTCGCCTGGACGGACCACACCACACCTCCCGATGGGGCCGAACAGGAGTCGCTGCGCATCACGCGCTGGAGCCATTCGCTCTCGCACAGCGCCGACGTGAAGCACCTGTGCGGTGCGCGATGCGCCCAGACATTCATGGACCGGTGGATGCAGTCGGAAGGCGCTCAGGGCTAAAGGACGCACGCGGGCCCTCCACAGAAGCGCAGCACTCGTTACTATGAGGTCGGGAGACAAACTTGGCCTATCACGATCTGCGTGACTGGATCGCGCGACTGGACCGCGCCGGCGAGCTGAAACGCATTCGCGAAGAAGTGGACCCCGTGCTGGAGATCGCAGAGATCACCGACCGGGTGTCGAAGTCGGGCCGCAAGGGCGGCATGCAGGGCTATGCCCCGGGCGGCCCGGCGTTGCTCTTTGAGCGGGTGAAGGGCTATCCGGGCGCGAGCGTCCTGATGAACCAGTTCGGCAGCCTGCGCCGTATGGAGATGGCGCTTGAGTCTTCGAGCCTGGACGAGATCGCCGCGCGTATTCAGACGCTGATGGATATGAAGTTGCCGGAAGGCATGCTGGGCAAGCTGAAGATGCTGCCCACCCTGGCCGAGGTGGGGAAGTACTTTCCGAAGTCAATACCGGCCCGCCAGGCCGCCTGCAAGCAGGTCATCCGGCGCGAAGACTTCAGCGTGCTCGATTTTCCCGTGCTGCAGTGCTGGCCAATGGACGGCGGACGCTTCATCACGCTGCCGCTGGTTGTTACCCGCGATCCGCGCCACGGAAAGCGGAATGTGGGGATGTACCGCATGCAGGTTTACGATGCCCGGACTACCGGCATGCACTGGCAGCGTCAAAAGGTGGCGGCGGAGCACTTCCGCGAGCGGCTGCGGATGGCCGCGGAAGCAAGCGCCGCGGGAAATCCATCGGCAGCGCGTATCGACATGATGGCGCAAACCGCCGGAGGCTCAGTCCAGATTGGCGGTGGCAGTACGCGCGCCGCTGGCACCATCGCCGGTATGCCCGCGGTGACGACAACCGACCTGCGTGGCGAGCGTATGGAAGTGGCGGTAGCCATCGGCACCGATCCGGCGACGACCTTCTCTGCGATTGTGCCCGCGCCGCCGGAGGTCGAGGAGTACATCATCGCGGGATTTTTACGGCAGGCGCCGGTGGAGCTGGTGCAATGCGAGACGGTGGATCTCGAGGTGCCCGCCCATGCGGAGATTGTTCTGGAGGGCTATGTCGAGCTGGGTGAGCTGCGCCCCGAAGGGCCCTTCGGCGATCACACTGGTTTCTATACGCTTCCCGACGACTATCCGGTCTTCCATATTACCTGCATCACACATCGCAAGGATCCGATCTATGCCTCGACCATCGTGGGCAAGCCGCCGATGGAGGATGCATGGATGGGGCTTGCCGTCGAGCGCATCTTCCTGCCGTTGATCCGGCTCTCGGCGCCGGAGATTGTCGACATCTACCTGCCGCCCGAGGCGGTCTTCCATAACTTGATGATCGTGTCGATCCGCAAAAGCTATGCAGGCCAGGCGCGCAAAGTCATGAGCGCCATCTGGTCGCTGGGGCAGGCCATGTTCACCAAGTGCATCATCGTTGTAGATGAAGACTGCGATGTACACGACATAGGCGAAGTCACGCTGCGGGTGTCGAACAACATCGATCCGGAGCGTGATATCCAATTCACTATGGGGCCGATTGACTCGCTGGACCACGCGTCGCGTTTGCCGAACTACGGCAGCAAGATGGGCATTGACGCGACACGCAAGTGGGCAGCGGAGGGCTTCCACCGCCCCTGGCCGCCGATGATCGAGATGGATTCTGCGACCAAGGCGCGCGTGGATGCGATGTGGAAAAGGCTGGGGCTCGACGCATGAGGAAATGGCTCCCCCCTGCTGTCTGGATCGCGCTTCTGCTGATGTCCGTCTCGTCGTCGAACGCACGCGCGCAATCGATTGAGAACTTCCGCTGGCTCGATCTGCGGCAGGCGAGCGATGTGCAGACCATCGTGGCGCGTGCCCTGATGAATGAGCCGTACACCATGCTGCGCGAAATCGGCTACATCGGCCTGCCGCCGAAAGAGCCGGCAACACCGGCCAAACCCGCCAGCGCAGCAGGGACGAGCAACATTGGGGCGAACACGCCGAAGCTGCCGGTTCCGCGCGATGCCCATCTGCTGGTCATCACGGCGGCGCGCACAAATCCCTCCGCACTGCCGGACGATGACATCCTGAGCGTCTACGACGTGAACCAGCGGCAGATCACGGCAACGTTGCTGTTGCGGGGGCCGGGGTTGCGTCTATTGGGATGGCTGCGCCTGTGGCGCGAGGGCAGCCCGGAGTTGGTGGCCACCTACGATGACTGCGCCGAGTGCCAGCGCACTACTTTTTTCACCACCTTCCATGTCGACATGAAGACGCAGCAATGGCAGGCGCGCTGGCCGCGCTCGACCGCGGGAGCCCCTATCTTCTCCGAGGGTCAGGAGGCCAACGGAGGTCAGCAGGTCTATGCGCTGCTGGATGACGAGGCTGGTCGTGTTGTACTCGGCACATGGGCGCATTTCAGCGTGCAGGGTCGCCCAGACACGGATGTTGTCTATGCCTACCGCGTGGAGTATTACGGCTCGCACGAAGCTACGGAGCCGATGTTCGGAACGCAGGCGCGCGCCTTCGAGCAACGACTTTGCGGCGGACAGGGCGTGCTCTTCGGTCTCTCCGATGGTCAGGACAGCGCGCTCTGTCGTTCGCTCGGCGTCACCAGCGCGCCTTCATCGCTAGCCACGCGCAGACGCCATCGGGCGCACTAGATGTGCCGGCCCTGATGCGATTTCGGCTGCAATTGCTATGCGTGACCCTGCTATGCGCCGCCGCGCACGCGCAAACGGAATCCACTGAAGAACATCCCTACTACGCACCACTCAACAGCGTGGCGGTATTCGGCGAATATTCGAACTCATCCAGCCACATCATTCTCGGTGACGACCGCCAAAGGAAGTTTGCTGGCGTGACACTTGCATATCAGCGGGCTATTTCAGCGACGCGCTGGATGGCATGGAGCTACAGCGCGGAGATCAGCCCGCTGCTCTTCGAGAGCGATCCGACACTCGCCGGCCGAAGTCTCACCTTGACCATGAATGGGCAGACCAACGTGTATGGAGGTCGTTTTCCTCAGGCGGTGCCCATCGAGAACACGAAGCTCTATCCGGACCAGACCTTTTCCGGCACCACGTTGGAGGGCGTCCCATTCACAGAGGTGTTCCACAACGATCTTGAGCGCCGCTGGACGTATGCGCCTGCCGTGACGCCCGCCGGCTTTTCCGTGCACCTGTTGCCGAAGCGGCGTTTGCAGACCTTTCTGGAGAGCAGCGCCGGCTTCATCGTCAGCCGGCGCGACATTCCCGAGTTCTATACCTCTGCCTTCAACTTCACTTTTAGCTTTGGTGGCGGAGTGGAATGGTTCCGCGATCACCGGCGGTCATGGACGGTGGAGTATCGAGTGCAGCACATGTCAAACAAAGACATCGGATCTCTGAATCCGGGCGTCGATTCGCAATTTATACGAGTCGGCTATCGGTTTGGATTCTGAACTACTCGAGATTCCTGATCAGTTGCGAGAGGGTAGCCTCGAGCTGAGCCACCTCGGCAGCGGTGAGGGTGCGCAGCATGCGGCTTTGCAGCCGAATTGCAAGCGTTTTGCCGCGCGCGAAGAGGCGCCGTCCCAGCGGCGTCGGGGTTGCGAGCAGGGTATGTGCGTTTTCCGGGTGCGGCGAACGGCGCACCCATCCGCGGCTCTCGGCTATCGCCAGTAGGGCGTGCGTTGTCTGCGGGGTCACCTGGCAGTATCGCGAGATATGTGCACCGCTGGTGCCCGGCTCCTTGATCAGCGCGGCCAGCAGCTGCAGTTGCGCAGCCGTGATGCCGAGCGGGCGCAGCTGCTCCTCCAGCCGGTCACGAAAGAGCGTAGTCATGCGACGGGTCAGCTTCAGGACCTCCGGAGCGCTTTTGTCGCTTCGCCCTTTCTTTTGTGCCGTCCGCACCATATCAGCCTCCTGATACTCTATCAGTACCCTGATACTCCCTGCTGAGGCCGGATGACGCAAGAGTGGAAGCCAAGCCACAACCCATGGTTGATCGCGCTCACGGTCACGCTGGCCACCTTCATGGAGGTGCTGGATACCTCCATTGCTAATGTTGCGCTACCGCACATCGCCGGGTCGCTTGGCGGCAGTCAGGAGGAGGCGACCTGGGTACTCACTAGCTATCTGGTCGCGAGCGCCATTGTGCTCCCCATCTCCGGCTGGCTGGCAAACCGGTTCGGACGCAAGCGTTTTTACATGACCTGCGTGGCCATGTTCACCATCTGCTCATTTTTCTGCGGACTGGCGCACTCGCTGCCACTGCTCATCTTCGCCCGCGTTCTGCAGGGCCTGGGTGGCGGCGGCCTGGCAACTAGCGAGCAGGCCATACTGGCCGATACGTTTCCGATCGAAAAGCGCGGTCAGGCCTTCGCGCTCTACGGCATGGCAGTGGTCGTCGCGCCGGCCATCGGCCCCACCATCGGCGGATACATCACCGACAATCTTGACTGGCATTGGATCTTCTTCATCAACATCCCGGTCGGGATCATTTCGTTGTTTCTATCCAACCGCATGGTCGAGGATCCGCCTTACCTGAAGGAACGCCGCCTCAGGTCCGGCCCAATCGACGCCATGGGGCTGGGCTTGGTTGCAGTCGGCGTCGGATGCCTGGAGTACGTCTTCGATCGCGGACAGGAGAAAGACTGGTTCGGCGACCCTTCGATTACCGCATTCGCCATCATCGCGGCTGTTCTGCTCGTCATCTTCGTCTTCTGGGA
>DASZGZ010000117.1:0-3485 GCA_035938355.1 Acidobacteriaceae bacterium | reverse complement strand
AGGGTGAGGAGAGCACCGCGCGGAAGCGATAGATCCGTTCGCCTTTGTACTAAAGCAGACTTCGGTGGGGCCGAGATGACGAAGGTCTCGAGTTGAGAATGACGCCTGAGCTAATTGAGGCCGCTGCGCTGCTTGTTGGAGCGGCGCTGCTGCCACTGCTCATACTCGCGGGATTCGTCGCGTCGCTCCTGGCTGCGTTCGGCGCCTGCACGAGCCCGTTCCTGCGCGGAGAAGCCTCGCTCCTCGCTCCGGCTGAGCTTCTTGTGCGCGTAAAGGCCTTCGAGCAGAAACTCCGCCGCTGCGACGATCTTTTCCGGTGCGTCTTTCTCGCTGACGCCAAGCGGTGAGAGCTTCTCGAAGAGACCCTGGATCTGCTCCAGCTCGGCGAGGGTGGCTTTCGCCGACTGGTTGTCCTCGATCTTGACGCTGCCGCCGAGATTGAACCACTGCTCGATCTGTTGAGTATTAGTTTCAGCGAAGTATTGGTCGTAGACGCGCAGGATCGCGGTGCGGATGATCTCGCGCACGACGACATCGGCGCCCTTCATCTCGCCTTCGTATTCGAGCTCAATCTTGCCGGTGATGCCGGGGAGCGCGGTGTAGATATCACCGACGCGGGGAAAGGCGAGCGATTCGCCGTGCAACAGAGCGCGGCGCTCTGCGTTCGAGACGGCGAGCTCCATGGTGGAGATGGGCAGGCGCTGCGAGACGCCGGAGCGCTTGTCGACTTTCTTGTCCTCGCGGGCGACGAAGGCGATCTGCTCGACGATTTCGTAGATGTAGTCGGCAACGTCTGTGCTGAGCGAGCCGCGATCGCTCCACGACTCCTGGCGCGTGATGGCGATGCCTTCATCAACCGATTGGGGATAGTGGGTGCGGATCTCCGAGCCCATGCGGTCCTTGAGCGGCGTGACTATTTTTCCGCGGGCGGTGTAGTCCTCCGGATTGGCGCTGAATACGAGCGCGACGTCGAGCTCAAGGCGCACCGGGTAGCCCTTAATCTGCACATCGCCTTCCTGCATGATGTTGAAGAGCGCGACCTGGATTTTGCCGGCGAGGTCGGGCAGCTCGTTGACGGCGAAGATGCCGCGGTTGGCACGCGGCAACAGGCCATAGTGCATGGTGAGCTCGTTCGAGAGATCCGCGCCGGAGCGCGCGGCCTTGATCGGATCAAGATCGCCGATGAGGTCAGCGACGGTGACGTCGGGCGTAGCGAGTTTCTCGACGTAGCGATCGTTGCGCGTCATCCACGCGATGGGTGTGGCATCGCCGCGCTCGGCGATGAGATCGCGCGCGTATTTCGAGATGGGGCGGTATGGATTATCGCGAATCTCCGAACCGGCGACGTACGGGGCAGCAGGATCGAGCAGGTTGGTGAGCGCGCGCAGGATGCGGCTCTTCGCCTGGCCACGCAGGCCGAGCAGGATGAAGTTCTGGCGTGAGAGGATGGCGTTGATGATCTGCGGGACAACCGTATCGTCAAAGCCGATGATGCCGGGAAAGATCGGTTCCGCGTTCTTCGCAGAGGCCTGGTCCTGCAGGCGGCGGATGAGGTTGGCGCGCAGCTCGTCCTTGACGCTGCGGCTTACGTGGGCCTCGGTGAATTGCTTGCTGGCGCGCAGGTCTCCAAAGGTGGCGGGCAGGTTGCCGGCCATCTTCGACGGGGAGGTGGTCTGAGTCGTCGTCTGGGGCATGCGGGGAAGACCTCCTGGCGCTTGCGCTGGGCTATCTCTACTGTACGTGTTTGAGGGATAGATGTGTGGACGCAGCGCACGGATGCGAGAGGCAGCCTACATGACGTGTCCGTTGGTGGCGGCGCGCTCGCTGGCCTTGGCGCCGCTGCGCAGTTTGGGCAGGATGGCGCGGTAGTAGGCCGTGAGTGCTTCGGTGCGCTCTGCATCCGACCGCATGGCGAGCAGGGCCTGCTGGAAGTTCTGGTCAGCTGGCATAGAGGCGGCGAGCAGATAGGCAACGGGCGCATCGAGCGAGAGTGAGACGTGGGGAGCGCCGGCGTCGAGCAGGTGCAACGCCTCAAAGTGCAGTGCCAGGCACTCCTGGCGGGCTGAGCGGTCAGCTTCTTCGCCGGTATCCGGCAGCAGGTCCACTTCCGCCTGCAGGAAGCTGCGGCTGTCCTCATCGCGAGCCACGAGCTGTTCGATTTCGAAGCGATCGACGCCCTGGGTGAGGATATCGCTGCGGCCATCGGGGTAGCTGCGCAGTACGCGCACCACCTGCGCGGTGCAGCCGACAACAGCGAGGCCATCGCGCTGCGCACGCACGACGCCAAAGGGCGCGTTGCCGGCGATGCATTCGGCGATCATCTCGCGATAGCGCGGCTCGAAGATATGGAGCGGCAGCGGCACTCCGGGAAAGAGCACCAGATCGAGAGGGAACAGCGGAATCTTCATGCTTGCGAACGGCTTTCCTGGAGTAAGGCAGGTGCCGGGATCGACATGAAGCGAGTGTTCACAGGAGTGGCCCTCCGTCGTCTGCGGATTCGAAATCCTTGCGGCCTCGGCTTGTTTTTTGCCCGGTCGCTGCTCTGCTCATTATGCGCCCGGGATGCGGGCGCGGTAGCCATGTATGGGACGCAAACGTGGGTTGATTTGCGCGTGATGCAAAAAGTAACGATGAAGTGAGCAATATAGCTGGACGGCAACTTCATTCAGGGGGAAGCTCGTCCAGCATCGCGCTCATTTCGTTCAGCGCCAGAGAGTTGCCGATGCGGCGTGCTGCGGCCACCCCGGCTTCGAGGCGCTGGCGTGCTTCGCCGTCGCGGCCGGCTTTCATGAGCAACTGGGCGGCCATCTGGTAACCGGCGGTGTAGTCAGGATGCGTGGTAGTGAGCTGTTGGAACTGGTCGAGGGCGGTGGCGGTGTCACCCTGATTTGCGTGCTCCATGGCGAGACCGTAGCGCGCGAAGGCGTCATTCGGATTCTGCGCAAGGATTTCCGTCAGCATGGCGATCTTGTCCATCGTGAGACAACTCCTCCGTTGACCGTAGCACGGCTTCCCGGTGAGTGCATTGCGGTGTCTGGATTGCGGGTTTGCGCGCCATAGCCGACACTGGAGGGTAGCTTCAAGAACGAGAGAGACCTGTCCATGGACTTTGCCACTCAACTGCCTACCCGTTCCGTTGCCGAATCGCGCAGCGAGATGACGGAGCTGATTCTGCCGAACGACACCAACACGCTGGGCAATCTGCTGGGCGGCCGCCTGATGCACTTCATTGACCTGGTAGGCGCAATGGCGGCCTACCGGCATGCGCGTACGCATGTGGTGACGGCGTCGATGGACCACATCGATTTCATAGCACCGGTGCACGTGGGCGATCTTTTGATCTTGAAGTCGTCGGTGAATCGCGCCTTCAACACCTCGATGGAAGTGGGGGTGAAGGTGTGGGTGGAGAACACGATCGCGGGAATGCACCGGCATGTGGCTTCGGCTTATCTGACGTTTGTCGCGGTGGACAGCCAGGGTCGGCG
>DASZGZ010000116.1:0-8893 GCA_035938355.1 Acidobacteriaceae bacterium | reverse complement strand
GTGGTTATATGTAGAACGTCATAGAGAGAAGACACAAGATGCCGCCGGAGAAGTCAGAAAAAGAGAGGTCCGACCTGCTCCAGGGAACTCTCGACATGCTCATTCTCAAGATCGTCGCCATCGGCCCCGTCCACGGCTATGGCATCTCACTGCGCATCCGGCAGATCTCCCGTGATGTCCTTCAGGTGCAGCAGGGCTCGCTTTATCCCGCACTCCATCGGCTGGAAAAGCGCGGCTGGCTCCTCTCCGAGTGGGGCGAATCCGAAAATGGCCGCGAGGCCAAGTTCTACCGCCTCTCCGTCAAAGGCAAGAAGCAGCTCTCAGAGGAAGAGGCGAGCTGGCGCCGCCTCTCGGAGGCGATAGGGCTGGTGCTCGAAACCGTGAGTTAGGAGTGCATCGTGCGGTGGCTCTCGAATCTCCGTCGTAAACGCGATCGCGATCACGATCTGGACCGCGAGGTCGCCTTCCATATCGATGCGCTCGCCCGCGATTACGAATCCGCCGGCATGAGCCCCGAGAAGGCGCGCCGCCGGGCACGCATCGACTTCGGGGGCCGCGAGCAGATCACCCAGCAGCTTCGCGAAGTCCATATCTCCGCTCTTCTGGAAACCGTGCGCGCGAACGCCCGTGCCGCCTTCCGCTTCCTGCGCAAAGCTCCCGGCCTCTCCGCCGCCGTCATCCTCACGCTAGCACTCGGCATCGGCGCCAACACCGCCGTCTTCTCCGCCATCGAGGCGGTTATCCTCCGCCCCCTGCCGTTCCCGGAGGGCGAACAGCTCATGGCGATCCGTCAGTACAACATCCGCACCAATGAGCCGTGGACCTTCACCGCACCTACGCGGCTCGAAGACTGGAACCGCCTCAATCACACCTTCCAGGCCATCAGCGGCTACTACACCGAGGATGAATCCGAAACCTCCGGTCCGCTTCCCGAGCGCCTCGACAACGCACTCGTCGCGCCGCGCTTTCTTGAAGTCTGGGGCATCGCGCCCGAGTTGGGCCGCGACTTCACACCCGCGGAAGAACATTACGGCGGTCCCGACGTCACGCTCATCAGCGACCGCCTCTGGCGCCGCCGCTTCCACGCCGATCCTCATATCCTAGGCAAGCAGCTTCACTTCGGCCGTCGCGCTTCCTCTATCGTCGGCGTTCTGCCCGCATCGTTCCTCTTTCCCGACCGCGATGCCGACCTCTTTACCGTCAGCGCTCCCGACGCTCCCGTCGCCCAGGACCGCGCGTCCACCTGGTTCACCGTCATCGGTCGTCTCAATCCCGGCGTCACCGAAGCGCAGGCGCTCGCCGATCTCTCCACCGTGCAGCGTCAGCTCGGCGCGCAATTCTCCAAAACCGATCGCGACCTGGGCGTTCACATCGAGCCACTAAAATCAGTCATTGTTGGCGGCATCGGCAGCTCCCTCTGGCTCCTCTATGGTGCCGTGACCCTCCTGCTGCTCATCGCCTGCATCAATATCGCCGCTCTGCTGCTCGCGCGCACTGCGGACCGCGAGCGTGAAATCTCTCTCCGTTTCGCCCTCGGCGCCTCGCGCCGCACCATCCTCACGCAGTTGCTCAGCGAAGTTCTCCTGCTCGCGGTGATAGGCGCCATCCTCGGCCTGGCGCTCGCCGGCGGCGCGGTACAGCTCTTCCATCACCTCGCCAAAACCCTCCCGCGCGCAGGAGAGATCACGCTCAATTGGCGTCTCCTCCTTTACACCTTCGCAAGCGCGCTCGCCGCCACCCTGCTCGCCGGCCTCTATCCGGCTTTGCGCAGCACCCGCCGCGAACTCGCCAATTCCCTCGCGCAGAGCAGCCATACGCAGGTCTCCACCCGCGGCAGCCTGCAGTGGCTGCTGGTCGGCGCTCAAGTCGCCTTTGCGGTTACATTATTGGTTGGCGCAGGACTGCTCCTGCGCAGCTTCGAAGAGCTCGGCCGCGTCTCCCCCGGCTTCAACGCCTCGCACGTCCTCACGCTGCAGATCAGCGGTGGCTGGGGCGAGACTGCCGACATGAAGCGTCTCGTCCAGCGCGTCGACGGCGATCTCGATGCCCTCCGCGCCGTCCCCGGCGTCGAAGCGGCATCCACAGCAGCCATGCTGCCCGGCGTTCCCGGCATGCCGCAAATGGAGCTCGCCATCGCCGGCCAGGAGAAGGACGACCGGCAGAAGCTCTTCGCCGCCGAGCGCTGGGTTTCCGACGGCTATTTCCAGGCACTCAGCATTCCTCTCTTGCTCGGCGAAGACTGCCGCAACGGCCCGGAGAATAAGACCATGGTCGTCAACAAGAGCTTCGCCGATCGCTACTTTCCGCAAAGCCAGGCCATCGGCCACACCCTCCAGACGGCGGCCAGCAGCTCTTTCCCGTTCTCAGCCATGATTCGCGGCGTCGTCGCCGATGCCCGCGAGGACGGCCTCAACACTGCGCCCGTGCCCACCATCTATTGGTGCACCAGCGCACCCGATCCCTCGCCCTGGTTCCTCATCCGCACCAAAGCCGATCCCTTGGGAATCGTTCAGACGATTCGCCTCAAACTCCATCAAGCCGAGCCGGCACGCTCTGTTTTCGGCATCTCGCCGCTCACTGATCACATCAGCGACTCGCTTGCCGAGAATCGTTTGCGCACCACCGTCCTCACCTTCTTCGCCGGGACCGCAATCTCTCTCGCCTGCCTCGGCCTCTACGGCACGCTCAGCTACCTGGGCCGCATGCGCCGCCGCGAGATGGGCCTCCGCCTCGCCATCGGCGCATCGCGTCCGCAAATTGTTGCCGCCCTCGTCGCGCAGGGACTGCGCATCGTCGTCATCGGCTGCCTCGCCGGCTTGGCGATGGGCCTCGCCGCCAGCCGCCTGTTACAGGGAATGCTCTACGCCGTAAGACCAACGGACCCGGAAACCTACGCCGCCATCGTCCTGTTAGTCGTAGTCGTAGCAGTCATAGCCAGCGTCGGCCCTGCGCTGCGCGCCGCCACCACCGATCCCGCGAAGGTGTTGCGCGAAGAATAAACACCATAAAAATGATGCTGGCCGCTGTTCTTGACAGTCCCTCGGATTGCGACGAAGATAAGCGCCCCGGATGAAGCCCCCGCAAAATCGGCCCAAAATCCAATCTCGAAGGCAAATGATTATGAAACAGCACGGCATGAGCCTCTGCGCTCTCGCATCTTTCGTGGCCCTGAGTCTCCCCTGTATAGCGCAGGACAACGCCAATCCCTGGAACGGCTCGTGGAAGATCGATCGTTCCACGCTCCAGTACGACGGACCTACTACCTCCGTGGCAACCGATGCCGACGGGTACACCATCACGCGCGGCGGCAAGGCGAGCCCCAAAGTGATTTGCAATGGGCAGCCAAACGCACCAGTCAACGGCACGACAACGACTTGCACCAAAGCCGGCGCTGGCTATGACCTCGAGAACGCTCGCAATGGCAAGACGGTGAGTAAGGTGAAGGTTGAGCCGTCGGCCGATGGCCAGACAATGACCAGGACAGTGAACGTCACCCCGCCGGATGGAAGTAGCCCGTACACGATGACTTTCGTCTCGAAGAAGGTTTCTGGCGGCGACGGCGCGCCCACGGTATGGAAGGAAACCAGCTTCAACGAATCGCAGGACACGGGAATTCTGACCATCCAGGTGAATGGCGGGAGCGTCGACTTCAAAGAGACGGACAACGACAAGCCGATCACCGCCAAGCTGGACGGCACGCCAACAGATTTAGGTGGGGGACGGACCATGTCGGTAAAGCTGGTAGATCCGCACACGCTGAAGGTGACCTACAGCGGCGGCGGCACCATGCAGCGGGAAAACACCTTCGTCCTGAGCGACGACGGCAAGACCGTCAAGGAGACGGACGTCACGCCCGCGCCTTCGGAGTCGACGATGTCGGTAATGTTCAACAAGTCCTAGCCAGCCATGCGGCGTGGGGTACAAACGCTGTACCCCACGCACAGCCTTTCGATGCTGCTGCGAGCGAGCAGTGAGTCACTTCGCTTATCCCATCCTGTATTTACCAATCTTTACCTTACTTAACCAATCTTTATCGCACTCGCCGGAACGCGCTGCTGGAATGGGTTCACGAGGTGAGCCCTTATGTTTCCACAGTGGTTACGATATCTGGCGATAGCGACGATGCCGATGACGGTGAGCTGCGTGCGCGCATCCGGCAGCAGCCCGGCAGAGGATAGATTGTTGCGGCTGGTTCCCGCGAATGCGGCGATTGTCGCGGGAATTGAAGATCCCCATCATGGCGATCAAAGTGGCCGTCTGCTGATTGTGACGCATAACAACAACGTGGATCTGCGCGACTGGCTGACGCTGGGCGGCGTGGATGATCAGCAGGAAGTGGACAGACTGATCGAAGTGGCGATGCCCTCTCCGCTCGGCGAATTAGGCGAGCACCTTCTTCTCCTGCGCGGCTCGTTCAATGGCTCGCGCATCCTTGCCGCTGCGCAGCAGAATGGCGGCGTTGCGAGCGAATACCGCGGGATTCGGATCGTGATGCTGAAACCCTTCGCGCGAGAACAGCGGGAGATGCCGGACACACGCTGGCTGGCGATCGTCGATAACAGTACGGCGATCTTCGGCACGCCAACCATCGTAAAAGCCGCACTGGATCGCTATCTCTCGTCGTCCCAGGTGGACAGTCAGTTGGCGCAGCAGCTGCGAGAGCTGAAGCCGGATGTGAATTGCTGGAGCCTTCTTGCAATGCCCGGCGCCATGCTAACCAGCCACCTGCGCGCGGGATTGCTGGATGACACTGGCACGTCGCGTGTCCGCAAAGTCAGGCATATCGCTGTCGGAGTGCATTACGGCGCGAAGGAGCGAGTGGACTTTGTACTCGGCACGCAGGATGCGGCCTCCGCGACAACGCTGGCAACGGCGCTTGACAAGCGGCCACAACTGCTGCCGATCGCGGACGCGCTTGGCACCCACTTCGAAGGCGTGTCTGTCGAACAGAATGAGGTGCGGGGCTCGTTGCGCGTGAAGGACAAGGAGTTTGATTCCTGGCTGGCGACAGTGTATGCACGGCTGTCGGTGGGTAGCGGTCCAGACGCAGCGAACGTGGCGCGGGCAGATACTCCGCGCTAAATCACTGCCAAAGCACAGGCGTTGTGACGTAGCACATCCGCATGTGCTTTGGCCTACCGCTTCTGTTCCAGTTCTGCGGCGGCGCCGGCTCCGATCACAGCAATCTCCGGAGTCTCCGGCACGCTTTCGAGCGTGTAGCTCTGCAGCGGGCTCATCTTCACCATCTCCCACAGGTACTGCTTGACCAGGCCGATGTCGAGGAAGCCGATGTTGAGGCCGGTGAAATAGAAGCGGCCAGGGCCTTCGAGATGGATGGCGGTAGCGGTGCCGGCTGCCAGCGCCCGGTGCCAGCGCTTGACGAAATCTGCGCAGCGGTGGTCGCCCTGCTTCGCGTTGGCAAAGATCTCATCCGGCTCCATATCCATGAAGCGGAGGCGCATGGCGCGGTGCCCCATGATGCCTTCCAGGTGACCGACGCCGCCACAGCCGCAGAAGGTCTCCTTGGGATCAAGCGAGATGACGGTGTGGCCGCCTTCGAAGGGCCCATCGGCGTCGGGATAGCGCCCGAAGCCGATGCCGTTGCCCAGGGTCCACACGCGGACGACCTTGTCGAGCTGATTGCGCGTAGCGGCGAATCCGGCGGCGGCGGCGTCTGCATCGTTGAAAAGCGCGATGGGGGCGCGCAGACCGCGCGCATGCAGCACGGCTTCCACCTTCTTTGAGATCTTTGCGCCCTTGAGCTGGCCGAGGTTGGGTGAGTCCTCGACCACGCCCGCGCGCACAATTCCAGGCAGCGCGATGCCGATGGCATCGAGGGGGTCCTTCTCCGGCTTCAACGCGACGATGAGATCGCAGATCACGTCGACCAGCTCCTCGGTGGGCAGGTCGACGAGGCCATGAAGCTCGTCCGGGTCTTCGGGGTACCGGCGCAATTCGCCGATCAGCCGATGGTTCTCAATCAGGCCGGCGGTGATGTCGTTGGTCATGACCACGCCGATGCTTCTGCCCATGTGACACGTCCCTTACTTACAGAATCCTACAGATGCCCTTCAGTCGCCGTCCGCGCTGCGGCCCAGACGGTTGATGCCGTTGTACGCCGCCGTCTTGTAGCACTCGGCGAGCGTGGGATAGTTGAATACTGTGTCGATAAAGTAATCCAGTGTGCCGCCGAGCGCCATGACGGCCTGTCCGATGTGAAGTAACTCACTGGCGCCTTCGCCGATGATGTGAACGCCCAGCAGGTGGCGCGTCTCACGATGAAAGACGATCTTAAGCCGGCCCGTGGTGTCGCCGCGAATCTGCCCGCGCGCGATCTCGCGATAGTAGGCCACGCCGACCTCATAGGGGACGTCCTCATCGGTCAACTGCTCTTCGGTCTTGCCGATAAAGGAGATCTCCGGGATCGTGTAGATGCCGTAGGGGTAGTAGGTGGGGTCGGAGTGCGCGCTGTTGTCGTTGAAGGCGCGGGCCACGGCGATCCGGCCCTGCTCCATCGATACCGACGCGAGCGAAGGAAAGCCAATGACATCGCCGACGGCGAAAATGTTCGGCGTCTTGGTGCGGTAGTCCTTGTCGACCGGAATGCGGCCGCGGGAGTCCGCTTCGATGCCCGCATTCGCGAGGTTGAGCGCATCGACATTGCCGCTGCGGCCCACAGCGTAAAGCAGCGCGTCTCCCTGGATACGCTTCTTGCTCTCCAGGTGTGCGACCACATTGCCCTCGGGCAGCTCTTCGACGCTGTCCACCTCTTCGCCGAGCCGCATGGTGACGCGGCTGTCGCGCAGGTGATAGCTGAGCGATTCGATGACCTCCTGGTCGGCAAATTCCAGCAGCCGTGCGCGTTTCTCGATGAGCGTCACGCGGATGCCGAGCGCGGCAAACATCGAGGTGTATTCGACGCCGATGACGCCGCCGCCCACCACGATGAGCGTCTTGGGCAACGTCGGCAGGTTGAGCACCTGGTCGCTGTTGATGATGTTGCGGCCGTTGATGGGGACTTTGGGCGAAAAGGCCGGCTGGGTGCCCACGGCAATCACGACGTTCTTCGCCTCATAGACCTGCGAATTGTCGCCATCCGTAACTCGGATATGAGCCGGGTCGTCGAAGCTGCCGACGCCATACAGCACATCGACGCCGTTGCGTGAGAGCTGGGCTTCGGTGACGTCGACCTCGGTCTTGATGACGTGCTGGACGCGGAAGGCGAGATCCGCCATGGTGATCCGCTCCTTCACGCGATAGTTCATGCCGTAGATGGAGCGGTAGTTGTACCCGGAGAGGTGAAGCACCGCCTCCCGCATGGTCTTCGACGGGATGGTGCCGGTGTTGACGCAGCAGCCGCCAACCGAGCGCATGCGCTCGACCACCGCCACCTTCTTCCCCTGCTTGGTTGCGTAGATAGCGCCACGCTGTCCAGCCGGGCCCGATCCGATGATGATGAGGTCGTAGTTAGCCATGCTCAAAGTTCAAGGGTATCGAAATTTACGGAATCACGCCCAAACGGGTCGGAATCCGGGAGACCATGGCTCCAGTCGGATGAGCCGCGGTATCGATATCGGAAGACCGCGTGACTGTACCCGACTGTCGCCTTTCCAGGCAATCCGCTCATACGGTACTCCACTCATGTTGAGTTTTGGCACATCTTCATGAAGGCGGGAAGGTCGGAGAGCATGTGGATTTCGAGGCCGCGGTGGACTTTTGCGATCCCGCTAGGCTGCAACGCCGGCTCACTCCTTGGTAAGCGATACTCCGGCGGATTTGTAGTGCATGACCTTCCTCGAGGCTGTAGAATACGCGACGGCCTAAGAGGAAAGCCTCTAGGCGACTACCTGATCTGCAACCTCCCTCGAAGTGGAGTTGAATGGCCCGAACCACATTAATCGCATTGCTATACGTATGGGCCGTTGTCATCATTTTGCTGCTCCTGGTGGGCATCGGGATGAGTCGTCAGCGTCTTCGCCGAATGCGCAAGGATGCCCCCCAGCCGGTGCCGGACGAGCTTGCACCTGGGGCTACCGCTGGTAAAACCGCACATGGTAAAACCGCGCATTTGCTCTTGTAAAAGAGTTGCCATCTCGTGAGCGATCCACCCAAAGTGGACGGCTGCATGATGAGAAGGCCATTGAGGGAAACTGCGTTCTGATCAACTCGACGAGGCAGAGCTCGGGGTCATCGGCGTAGAGTGAAAGACCGTACCTCGGTTGAAGCCTCTTCCATCCGCAGGGTCTTCATCATTCGGATGAGAGTGCCGTTAGACTCTTCTCATGCTCTTGTATACCATTACCGACCGGCGGCTGCTGCCGGGTGCACATGAACGTGGGCGGCTGAGCGCCACCGAGCGCGATGAGTTGGTGCGCCTGACGGCAGAGTGGGCAGACAGCGGCGTGGAGTATATCCAGCTGCGTGAAAAAGACCTCGACGTCGCGGACCTGACGGAGCTGGCAACGGCCATGTTGGCGGCAATGCGGCATAGCGGTCCGGGACGGCCGCCGCGGCTGCTGGTGAATGCCGGGGCCACCGGCGCGGCAGAGGTTGCGCGGACCGTAGGCGCAGCCGGCGTCCACCTGCCCGGGCGATGGCACGCGGAGGAGGTAGGCAGGGCGCGGATGGCAGGACTCGTTTCGGTGGGATGCCATTCGGTAGGCGAAGTTGCCGTCGCGCGGGTGGCCTGCACTGATATGGCGCTGCTGTCACCAATCTTTCCCACCCAAAGCCATCCGCTAGCGCGTCCTCTGGGACTCGAGACACTGGCAGACGCCGTGAAGACAGCGGGCCGCGTACCCGTCTATGCCCTGGGCGGCGTGGATCGGGAAAACGCGAAGGCCTGCATTGAGGCGGGCGCCGCCGGGGTGGCGGGAATCAGGACATTCCTCTC
>DASZGZ010000115.1:0-3068 GCA_035938355.1 Acidobacteriaceae bacterium | reverse complement strand
GGAGGTCAACGGCAGCTTCGACGATGCGCTGAATACCCTGCTGGCGCTGCCGCCGGAGGAGGTCTACTTCCTGAACTCGGTGAATCCATTCCGCATTGAGGGGCAGAAGACCTGCATGTATGAGGTGATGGAGGAGCGCGGCTGGCAGGCACCGGATTACCTGGTGGTCCCGGGCGGGAACCTGGGGAACAGCGCTTCGTTCGGGAAGGCATTCGATGAGTTGCTGTGCTGGGGGCTGATCGAACGGGCACCGAAGCTGATTGTGGTGCAGGCCACGGGGGCGAATCCGTTTGCGCGGCTGTGGCGTGAGCGCGCGAAGAATCCGAACGCGGTGTTGCAGCCGCTCGAGCCGGAGACGCGCGCAACCGCGATACGCATCGGCAATCCGAGGTCGTGGCGAAAGGCCATGCACGGCGTGGAGTCGACGGGCGGACAGGTGATCGACGTGACGGATGAGGAGATTGGCGAGGCCAAGGTGGCAATTGGACGCGATGGGATTGGGTGCGAGCCGGCTTCCGCGACGACGCTGGCAGGGTTGAAGAAGCTGCGCGAGACCGGTGTGCTGGAGCGCGATGCTGACGTGGTGGCGATGTTGACCGGTCATGGGCTGAAGGACACGGCTTACATTCTGGAGCAGCATGGGGCACGGAATCAGGGGCAGCAGGAAGGGCACTGAGGTCGGCGGTGCTTTTGAAAGCAAAACGCAGATCCTTTCGCTTCGCTCTGGGCGGGATGACGATCTTTATTTCGAGAGCTCGCTTCGTTGAGACGACAACGCTCATGTCCATTCACTTAGAGATGGGACACTAGGACGATGCCTGACGAGAGACTGCCTATCGAGACGATGCCGCTTGGAGGGGAGCCGGCGGAGATCCATGTGCCGGGATCGATTGCGAACCTGGGGCCGGGCTTCGACACGCTTGCGGTAGCGGTGAATCTGTATCTGAGCCTGCTGGTGGAGCGCCGGGAGGGACAGGACGGGGTCACATTTGAGTTTGTGGGCTGCGCACCGATGGGCGAGAACCTCATCCATGCCGCGTTTGCGCAACTGCGCGAAGAGTATGCGCGGCCGCTACCATCGATCCATGTGGAGGTGCGAAGCCAGATTCCGCCGCGGTCGGGGTTGGGTTCGAGTGCGGCGGCGACGGTGGCGGGATTGCGTTTGTTTGAGGTGGTGAGCGGGGTGTCGCTGGGACCGACGCCCTTGCTCGCGGTAGCGGCGGCACTGGAAGGGCATGCGGATAATGTGGCGGCGGCACTGCTGGGCGGCCTGACAGTGAGCTGCCAGACCGATGACGGAGGCGTGACGGCGGTGAGTCTGCCGTGGCCTCAGGCGATTCGGCTGCTGGTGGTGACGCCGGAGTACGCGTTGACCACGGTGCGCGCGCGCGAGGTGCTGCCGGCGCAGGTGCCCTTCCGCGATGCGGTGAGCAACATGCAGCGGGTGGCGCTGCTGCTGTGCGCGCTCGAGAGCGAGCATCCGCAGAGCCTGCGCGAAGCGATGTTGGACAAGCTGCACCAGCCGTATCGCAAGGAGATTGTCCCGGGCCTGGCCGACCTGCTTGAGCTGGAGCATCCGAAGCTGCTAGGTGTATGCCTGAGCGGTGCCGGGCCGTCGCTGCTGGCGCTGTCGCTGGGTGAGTCGGCGGAGGTGCAGTACCTGGTGGAAGAGAGTTACAGCAAGACGGGCAACGAATTCACGATGCGCTGGCTCAGGGGCGAGCAGCCGTTTCCATAAGCAGTTGCTGCACGGGCGCCGGGCGGTCGGTGTAGCGCAGGCGCGGCAGGTCCTCGACGGCGCTACGGAGGGCCGTTTCCCATCGGGCGTGCAGCTCGAGCAGCTCTGGGTCGTCCGCGGCGAAGCGGCGGTATTCGGTGAAGTCGAGTGAGCCATCGCGGTAGACAAGCAGCTCGAGCGGCGGCCCTACGGTGACATTCGAGCGGATGGTGGCATCAAAGGAGAGCATGGCGTAGAGCGCGGCGACATCCAGCGGCGTCTTGTCATAGACGATGCCGCGATCGAGGATGGGGCGGCCATACTTGGCTTCGCCGATCTGGAGATAGGGCGAGTCCTGCGTCGCGCTGAGCGGGTTGCCCTGCGGATAGATGCAGTAGAGCGCGGAGGGTGCGCCCGCGACCTGCCCACCAAGGAGCAGGTGAATGTTGAAGTTATAGTCGTCGCGCTCAAGGGCGGCGCGATCGAGGTCGGAGACGCGGCGCACGGCATCGCCCACGGCGCGCGCGGCACCGTACATGGAATCGACCCGGGCCAGTCCCCTGCCCTGCTGGAAGTCGTCTTGCAGCAACGTGATGGTGGATTGGGTGAGGGATAGGCTGCCGCTGGTGAGGAGTACGAAGGCACGCTCGCCAGGAACGACGAAGGTGTGCATCTTGCGGCAGACGTTGACCTGGTCATAGCCCGCGTTGGTGCGGGAGTCGGACCCCATGACGAGACCCTCCCGAGTCATGATGCCGAGACAATAGGTCATGGGGTCCATAGTCTCCCAGGTGGGGCAGAAATGCTACCGGGAGTGTGAGAAAAGCAGCCGCGGAGTGCACGTTCATGGCATCCTAACCTTCCCAGAGCCTTCGGGCTCCCCGGTTTTGGGTACGACACCGCAAGCCCCGCTCCGACCCGCGTCGCTCGAAGCGAGCTGTACTCCACAGAGGAAGGCAGAGCTTCGCCCATGAAGATTCGTCTGGGATACGACATTGCGTTCGAGACGCCGCGTGAGGTGGCCATGGTGGCCATGCTGCACGTTCACCCATCGCGAATACCGGACCTGCTGGAACCGGACGCACTGGAGACCAACGCCGGGGTGGTAAAGGACGAGTACGTGGACAGCTTTGGCAACCGCTGCACCCGGCTGGTGGCGCCGGCGGGCGAGCTGCGGCTGCGGGGCTCAACGTTGATTGAGGACAGCGGTCTGCCGGATGCCGCGGGGACGTACGCGGTGGAACACCCCGTAGGTGAACTGCCGACGGATACGCTGCAGTTTCTGCTGGCGAGCCGGTATTGCGAGGTCGACCTGCTGTCTCCGATAGCGCATGACCTGTTTGGCGGTATA
>DASZGZ010000114.1:0-12247 GCA_035938355.1 Acidobacteriaceae bacterium | reverse complement strand
GCTATTTCGCCGGATGACGTATATCGGATCCGGTGCGTCCTACTCGGCGCAGCTCATCGCTCAGCACAATCGCCTCGGCCAGCTCGCGCATGGAACGACGTTTCTGCCGGCTCTGCTTGCGCAGCGCAGCATAGGCGCTCTCTTCATCGATCTTCAGATCGCGTTGCAGAATGCCCTTCGCGCGGTCGACCACCTTGCGTGTCTCCAGACGATCGCTCAGCTCTTCGCGCTCCATCTCCAGGCGCGCCATCTCGATCTCAGCGCCGACTAGAAATCCAATGGTCGAGAGCAGTTGTATTTCGCGTTGCGTATGCTCGTGCGGCTTGCGGTGCTGCACATTGATCACGCCCACCAACTTACCGCGGCTCAGCAGAGGAACGGAGAGAAACGCCTCGAAGCGGTCCTCAGGAAGATCCTTGAATGCCTTGAAGCGCGTGTCGCCCGCGGCATTTTTTGCGATCGCAACAGGCTCGCGGTTTTCTGCCACCCATCCGGTAATGCCCTGTCCTAGTTGCAGATCGAGATTATCTACCAGCTCCGCGTGCGGGATCTTCGAAGCCCGCAGCACCAGCTTTTCGCCCTGCAGCACAAAGATCAGGCATGCATCGCAACGCACAATAGACGTTGCAAACTCGACCACTCGGTTCAGCACTTCATGCAATGGATCGGCCGCGGCAATGCGGCTCCCAAGTTCATGCAGGAACTCAAGATGCGCGTCTTCTACCTGCTGCCAGTTTGTTGCGTCCTGTGCGTTCTGCGGTACATCCTGATTTGCATACATAAATCTTTGCGTCTCCTCTCAGAGGTCCCCGCGCACTCCAGGGTGCGCGCGGCATGACTGTGTAAATCGGAAGACGGGAAGAAAGTGTCTACGCGGGGAGGCAGCCTTCTTTTCCGGTTGCGTTTGCGACAAGCTTACCCGTACAGTAAGGAATCCCAAGCGTTTCAGCAAGCAGTAAGCAGAAACAAAGGCCTCGCTCCCAGTAGCAGCAGGCCTTGGGCGCAGTCCCTTCCACGTCGAAGCCGCTCCGGCAAATTGTTCCAGGTACAAAACCCTCTTCCAGGCGAAGAAAAAACGATCCATCACATTGGTCCACGCCCAATCCGGGCACAGGCCTTGTTGCGACTCGTAGTCCTTTTGGAGGCTTAGTATGCTGTGGCGTCGTGGTACGTTTCTTGTCCCCTTTGGACAGGCAGCGCTGGTCGTTGCTGTCCTCTCCGGCACACTCGCCGGCGCTCAAACATTTCGTGGTGCCATCAACGGCACCGTGACCGATCCTGCAGGTGCCGCAATCCCCGGCGCTCAGGTGCAAATCGCCGATGACGCGACAGGCGTCACGCGTCAGACCGTCTCCGCCGCCGGCGGTGACTTCAACTTCCCCGACCTGCCTCTCGGTTCGTATACCGTCACGGTTACGAATGCGGGCTTCGACATCCTCAAGATCACAAAGGTTAGCGTCTCGGCGGGCGCTATCCACACTGTCCCGGTGAAGCTCACGGTTGCGCAGCAGGCGACAACCATCGAAGTCAGCGGATCCGCCCTCGCGCTCGATACCACAACGCCGGTGCAGACCACCACCATTCCCAGCAAAACGGTGCAGGATATTCCCCTCAACGGCCGTGACTTCACGCAGATGATCGGTCTCGCTCCGGGATTCGCTGGCTACTCCGCAGGCGGCTTCGGATCGGTGAATGGCACACGAGCCAACCAGGTCAACTGGCAGATCGACGGCTCCGACAACAACGACCTCTGGCACAACATCCCCGCCGTCAATCAGGGTGGTGTCGAAAATATTGCAGGTGTCACCCTCCCCATTGATTCCGTGGAAGAGTTCTCGCTGCAGACGCAGTCCTCGCCGGAGACGGGCCGCAACCCTGGCGGCACCGTCAATCTTGTCACCAAATCAGGCACGAATCAGATTCACGGTACGGCCTATTACTACAACCGCAACGAGGCGCTCGCCGAGGTCTCGCCCTTCCAGACCGGAAACCCGCCTCTGCGCAATGAGCAGTGGGGCGCGAGCGCCGGCGGACCGTTCTGGAAGGACCACACCTTCTGGTTCGCAAACTTCGAGAAGCAGAAGTTCCGCATCGCCACCGGCAACCAGGGAACGGAGCCCTCTGCCGCCTACCAGGCCCAGGCTCTCGCACTACTTCAGCAGTACAGAGTCGCCGTCAACCCGGCTACCAGCGCGCTATTGACGACGCTCTGGCCCGCGGACGCGCTCACCGGTCCCGCACAGGGCAACAACTTCAGTGGCTCGGCGCCAGAAACTGGCTACAGCTACAACGGCGTCATCAAGATCGATCACAACTTCAACGAAAAGCAATCACTCTCTGCTCGCGCCTTCCTCGGCCAGGGCAACCAGATCGCACCCGTCTGCGGCAACTGCGTGCTGCCCTACTACTTCGAGGTCGCGCCCATCCACGTCTACAACTACTCGCTGGTGCATAACTGGACGATCTCTTCACACATGACCAACCAGATCAATGCCGGTGTGAACTACTTCAATCAGGTATTCAACGACCAGCAGACCGGTTTCAATGTGGACTCGCTCGGCTTCGTTACCAACTCGCCTTACTCGAACTCGCCGAACATCAATATCAGCGGGTTCGAGGTAATCGGACAAACCCCGCCTGAGGGCCGCAACGACATCACCGGCCACCTCGATGAAGCGCTTGCCTGGAGCCTCGGTCGGCATCAGGTGCGCTTCGGTGGCGAATACCGCCAGGCGCAGATCGACGAGTTCTACCAGCGGCACTCCACCGGCACCTTCAAGTTCACCGGCGCGCAGGGTCCCTGGTGCACCGAGGGGAATGACTGCAGCGGCAACACCGAAGCGCTAGCCGATTTCCTCGGCGGTTATCTCGCGTCTGGCTCCATCGCGCGCGGCAATGCAGAGCGCCAGGTCTTCATCAACACCTTCGACCTCTTTGCGCAGGATAGCTGGCAGGTCCTGCCCTACCTCAATATCAACTACGGCGTGCGCTACGACTACGTGCAGCCCATGCACTCGCTCTACAAAAATCTCTCCGTCTTCCGCCCCGAGTTGACGGGCAGCAACGGGCTCGCCTTCCAGGGCGATCAGATCAGCGAGGTCTACCCCAGCGACTGGATGAACTTCAGTCCGCGAGTTGGGTTCAGTTACTCTCCCGGCGTCTGGAAGGGCACCGTACTGCGCGGCGGCTTCGGCATGTTCTTTGACACGCCCAATGCCAACCCATTCCTCGACAATCGTCCCGGCAACAATGCGCCGAACGGTCTGGAGGGCAACCCCGGCGGTGCTGACCCAGTCTTCACCGTGGCCGCGACTCCGCAGGCCGGCGTCGTCTCCGTCATCCCCGGTCAGCCCATACTTCCAAGCGGCACGGTGGTCTGCAATCCCACCAACCCGTGCGGTGTCTTCTCCGTGGATCGCAACTTCCGTACGCCATACAACTTCAACTTCAATCTGCAGGTCGAGCAGTCACTCGGCACCAAGGGGCTCTTCCAGATCGGCTATGTCGGCAGTCAGGGACGGCGGCTCCTCAGCCTTCTCAACATCAACCAGCCGTTTCTCGGCGGACCCACCACCGATGTCACCTTCAACGGAACCCAGTACACCGGCATAACCAACCGGCCTTACGTCTCCACGTATCCGCAGTACGGTGAGATTAACCAGATTGAGAGCATCGGCACCTCCAACTACAACGCGCTGCAGGCCGTCATCAGCCTGCGCAACATGCACGGCGTCACAACGCAGTTCAGCTACACCTGGAGTCACAACCTGGACGAGGTGACGCAGTACCGTGGGCAGCTCCCGCAGGACAGCACCAACTTCAAGGGTGACTACGGCGCCAGCGACTTCGATACGCGCAACACCTTCGTCGGCTTCGTCAACTACACCGTGCCTGGGTTCCGCGGCCCTTCCCTGCTCACACATGGTTGGGAGCTGAACTCCGTCATCACGTTGAAGGGTGGGCAGCCGATCAACCTCTTCACCGGCACGGACACTTCGGGAACCAACGAGTTCACCCAGCGTCCAGACCAGGTCGGAAATCCATTCGCGGGGGTCAGCCACAAGGTTCAGAACGTCGATGGCTCACGCTTCGTGCAGTGGTTCAACCCAGCGTCCTTCGCCGATCCCGCCGCAGGCACGTGGGGCAACTACCGCCGCAACAGCTTCTTCGGCCCCGGCTTTGCCGACGCCGATCTCTCCCTCTTCAAGAACACTCCCATCACGGAGCGGATCAACACTCAGTTCCGCGTGGAGATGTTCAACGTCACCAACCGGCTCAACCTGGCGAGTCCTGGACCCACGCAGCTTGGCAACGCGTACACGGACTCCGGCAGCTTTGGTCAAGTCGGCGCCACTATCGGCGCCGGCAACTACGCTCCTGGAATCGGTCCGGGAGAGCCATTCAACACGCAACTCGCTTTGAAGATCATCTTCTAGGGGCGCAAGATGTTGTCTCCCCGCGGCACGGCGTACTGCCGTTTTCACAAAAGCGTCGACTTCAAGCCGGAACTCGACGCAGCTTTTCCGTCAAGAAAAGCTGCTCATCGCAGATGCTGGCTGAATCACGGATTGTGAAGAACGGCACTGCCTCCTGGGCGGCCGTGTCGCACTCTTTTTGCTCTGACAAAGCTCGTCGATCAGGACTACATTTGGGCTCAACTGGGCTCCAGCAAAGGATTGTGTATGGCGATCACCCGGCGTCAGTTTCTCTTCCGTGTAGGGCAGGTCGGCGGCTACAGCGCCGCCTTCACCATGATGCAGGCACTCGGCCTGCTGCCTATGGCTGCAACCAAAGCCCAAGCTATCCGTGGCGTCTCCGGGCATGACACCCGCGTCGTGATCCTCGGCGGCGGCATCGCCGGTCTCGTCTCGGCCTACGAGATGACCAAGCTCGGCTACACCTGCACCGTACTCGAAGCCCGCGATCGCGTCGGCGGCCGCAACTGGACCATCCGCCGCGGCTCTCGTGTCGCCTTCACCGACGGTACAGAGCAGACCTGTGCCTTCGACGAGAATCTCTACTTCAACGCCGGCCCCGCGCGTCTGCCCTCTATCCACTCTCACATGCTGAACTACTGCCACGAGCTCGGGGTTCCTCTCGAAGTCGAGATCAACACCTCGCGTTCCTCGCTTCTGCAGTGTGACAAGTTCAATGATGGCAAGCCGGTCGAGCAGCGCCAGATGGTCAATGACACGCGCGGCCACGTCTCGGAGCTGCTCTCGAAATGCATCCGTCAGGGCGCGCTCGATCAGGAACTCAGCGCAGAGGACAAAGAGCGCATGCTCAACTTCCTCACCGCATATGGCGATCTTAAGCCCGACGGCAAATTCACCGGTACGGAGCGCTCCGGTTACAAGGTGCTGCCTGGCGCAGGTCCGCAGGACGGCGTCCCGCGCGACCCGCTCCCCATGCACGCACTGCTCGATGCCGACCTGTGGCAAGGGCTGCTTACTGAAGACATCATCGACTGGCAAGCCACCATGTTCCAGCCCGTCGGCGGCATGGACCAAATTCCTCGCGCCTTCGAGAAGAAGTTAGGCACCAGCATCCGCCACAACGCGCAGGTCATGCGCGTCCGCCAGTCTGCCTCCGGCGTGCAGGTCTCCTACAAGGACCGCGTCAGTAGCCGCGTCGAAACGTTGGACGCCGACTACTGCATCTGCGCGATGCCCCTCACCACGCTCAAAAGTGTCGACGCCGACTTCTCACCCGAAGTCGAAGCCGTCATCCAGCATGCCAGCTATGACTCCGCGTACAAGATCGCCTGGCAGTCGCGCCGCTTCTGGGAACAGGACGAAAACGTCTACGGCGGCCTCTCCTTCCTGCGGCAGACCGTCGATGTTGTCTGGTATCCCAGCTACGGACTCTTTTCGCCGCGCGGCGCCATCGTCAGCGGCTACAGCATTGAGAACGGCACGCCCTTCGGCAAGCTCCCTACCATCGAGGCCAAGCTCGACGCCTCGCGTCAAGCGGTCGAAAAACTCTTTCCCGGGCGCGGCCAGGAGCTGAGCGACCCCGTATACGTGAGCTGGGGCAACATTCCTTTCAATCTAGGCTCGTGGATCAGCGGCTTCGGACGCCAGGACGCGAAGGACTACGCCACCATGACCCAGCCGGACCGCCGCGTGTATTTTGCCGGTGATCACACCAGCCACATCGTCGGTTGGCAGGAGGGCGCTGCGCTCTCCGCCATCCGCGCCGTCAACATGATCGGACAGAAGGTTCAGCCAGGAGGCATCCTTGCGTAGTCTTCGCACCGCTGTTGTTGTTGCCGCATTCGCCGTCTCCGCCATCGCCGCAGCTGCCCAGGCTCCTACCCGTATCCCGCTGCCCAATAACTCACCATTTCCTATCTCGCAAGGCGTTTGGGTCGGCAACACTCTCTATCTCAGCGGCACGCTCGATCCTGATTTCAGCAAGGCGCCTGCGAGGGACACCAAAGCGCAAACCGTCGGCGCTCTCCAGGCCATTCAGAAAGCGCTCGCCGCGCAGAAGCTCACCCTCGGTGACGTCGTGATGATGCACGTCTATCTCGCCGCCGATCCCGCCACTGGCAAAATGGACTTCGCTGGCTTCATGGGCGGTTACACGCAATTCTTCGGCACGAAGGAGCAGCCCAACAAGCCCGCACGGTCCGCCATGCAGGTGGCTGCCCTCGCGGGCCCCGGAGCGCTGGTGGAGATCGAAGTCATCGCCGCAAGACATTAGCCGATATCAGAGAAGAATGTCGGGCGGTGCGAACAGACGTTCCAGCGAAGGTCCCTTCGTGTGAAAGGTGTTCCAGTACTGCAAAAATGGGAAGCTCCGCCCGTGCACCTGGAACAGTCCGATGTCCGTAGCCAGGTTCAGCGCGAGCAACAGAACGGCTGCCCGTCGCCATGCTGGTCCGAAGGCCGGTTGCACGCCGTCCCCGTGCAGGCGGTGCGTGGACCAGCAGACGGCAATCGCGCACAGCACGGCATTCAATTCCATAAGCGCAAGCCAGCGGTATCGGTCGTAGGCCACCAGGTTCAGCAGCAGTGGCGCAAATGTGCAAAGCGCCAGGTACCACCGCAGAGCGCGCCGCTCGCCAGACACGCGCCATGCCAGTGCGAGGAAGAAAAGTGTAGTCGGGAGAAAAGCGAGCAGGCCAAAGAACTCTTCCACCCAATACGTGCCTGCGTGCATGAACCCCCACATCTTGTGCACGTTCTCGCCGCTGGAATTGCTAAAAATCGCAGTGAGCACTCCATCATGCGATGGAAAGTTCACGCGCGCGCGTATGTCGGCTGCCAGCTTTGCAATTTCATCCGGAGTCATTCTCGCGTGGCGAATGGGAGCCAGAATGATTGCCCAGGGGATGATCGCTGCTGCCCCGACCCCTATCCACAGTCTCTTGTTGCCGTCATTCTCGAACGCAAGCCCGCAAACCGTGCATGCCAGCGAGACCGCCAGAAATGCGACGGCATACATCTCATGCACCAGAACGCCCACAATACCCGCGGCCAATGCGGCCATCACCTGGACTGAGGGCTTGCGAAACTGCATCACCACCAGCACCAGCAGCGCCATCAGGATGTCGCAGTAGCCCACAAGGTTGGTCAGCATCGTGATGCAAAAGATGCTCGCCACCAGAGCAGAGAAAGCGCCCAGGCCGGCCGCGTCAAGGCCAGATCTGCGCACGCTGCGCGCCAGCAGCCAGAACAGTCCTGTGAGCAGAACAAACGACACCGCGGCAAAAACGCCGTAATGCCAGATGGGAATATGTAACTGACGGCAAATCTCCCCGAAGAGTCCTCGCCGCATGTACCCGTTGCGGTAATCGATCTGCGCCTGCGTAGCCGCCCATATATAGGGCAGGCGCAGGCCCTTCAGAATGGCTGTTGTACCTCCAACGACAAGCAGCAGCCGGTAAAACCGGCTCTCCTCTTGAAAGACTCCGTGCAATCCCCTGATCAACGAAGCTGGCTCCCCCTCATGGGCGTCCAGTCAGGCATCAGACCGGCGCAGGATTTCATCGGCTCGCCCGCCCCGTTCGAAGGAGCGTCGGAGCCCTACTGCTGCTGTTGCTGCATCTGCTGGATCTGCAATAGCGGCGAAGCCAGCGGCAGCGGCTCGTGCGCGCGCTCCACCACCATCGACCAGTCCTCCGGCACCGGCATCGTCTCATCGAAGGGTGGCGCCGTCTCGGATGACTCCACATGCACTGCCACGCTCAACTCGCTCTCGGTCTTTCCACGGTACACGCCATGCGTCGGCGGCACGTCGGCATAGTCGCGTCCCAGCGCCGTGCGAATGTGCCGGTCATTCGCCACCAGGTCATTCGTCGGATCGAAACCTACCCAGCCCAGCCGCGGCAGAAACGCTTCCACCCACGCATGGGTGGCGCTCGGCGCATTGCGTTCGTCAGAGCCGATCTCCGGCTCGTCGCCATGGCACAGGTAGCCGCTCACGTAGCGGCACGGAATCCCCACTATCCGCGCCAGAGCAATCATAATGTGCGCGAAGTCCTGGCACACGCCTCGCCTCGAGCTGAGCGCCACATCGATCGGTGAATCCACCTTCGTACTACGCGGCAGATATTCGAAGTTGTTGAACACATTGCGGCTGATCTCATGCAGCATCGAAAGCGGATCGTCGCGCCGCGTAATCCTCCACTCCGCCGCCAGCGTACGCAAAGCCTCCGTCGGCTCAGCAAAGGTGCTCGGCAGCAGCATCTCCCAGAAGTCGCCCTGTGCCAGCAGGACATCCAGCTCGTCCCACGCCGCCGGCGTAAGCCGCTTCGGTATCGGCCCCAGCGGCTGCTGCTCCACAAGCGAGTGCGCCACGATCACCAGTTGCCGGTGATCCCCTGGAATATCGAAGTGGTGCACCTGGTTCGCCAGGTGATCGCGATAGGAAAAGACACGGCAGCGCGGGCTCACCGACAAAGAAAACGTAAGGCAGCGCTGGTTGCCGTCGCCGCGCGGCTGCATCCGGATCTCCATCGCACTTTCGCACACCGAATGCGCATAGTCGAAGCGCGTCAGATGCTGGATCGAGTAGTACCTCATATCGCGCTCCCCTGGTGATGCGTCATTCGTTTTCCTCTCGCACTCGTCATCCTGAATGTAACTTCCGTTCAATAACAGGGAAGCACCGCCCAGCCAACACCCTCAACTCATCGCGAGCGCCGTCTGCGTCGAATACTGGATATACAGCCGGAAGACCCGCTCATGCACCTGCCGGCATTGCTGCAGAATGCTCGACAGATAGGCGCCCACATCCTGCGACAACACGTCGTCAATATCCACAAAGCTCAGCGAAGCCTGCAGCCTGCCGGAAACCCTGACCAGTTCGTCCGCAACATGCAGTCCGCTCTTCGCTCCAATTGCCATTAGCGCGCTGCGCAGGCAATCCACCGAGTAGCGCACGGAATGCGGAAAGTCCGGATTCAACAGCAGAAACTCCGTGATGCGTTCCGGTGTAAAGTCGGCGGTGTATGCATTGCAATAAGCCTCGAAGGCGCTGCAGCAGCGCAACAGGCCCGCACCCTCCAGAAATTCGTAACCGGCGGCTGCGCTATTCGGCGGTTCGAACCTCTCCCGGTGATACACATCCATCAGCGTGGTCGTCGCCGCCGCGCGTTCGATATAACGTCCCAGTTGGATGAACTGCCAGCCCTCGCCGTGGCTCATCGTCGAGTCGGTCACTCCCTGGAACTGGTGCAGGTCGTACACCACGGTCGGCAGAAAGCTGGTCAGCGCGTTGTAAGAGCTCACCTCCCGCTGCGCCGCGGTCATGCTGTGATAGAGCCGGTTCAGCTGCTGCCACTGCTCAGAACTCAACTCATCACGCACCTGTCGCGCATTCTCCCGCGCCTGCGCAATCGAGTTCACGATCGCTGCATGGCTCCGCGTGCTGAAGGTCAGATCGTGCGTCAGTTGATAGAAGTCGCCGCTCCACTCTATATGCGCCGGATGCCCCAGGCACGCCAGCACCCGCTTCCAGCGCCGCTCCAGGCTCAGGTTCGCCGTGGTGCTGGCTTCGTCCAGCATCAGGCTCATATTCACATCGATCAGCCGCACCGTGTGCTCCGCTCGCTCCAGATAGCGGCTCATCCAGTACAGGCTGTCAGCAACGCGTGAAAGCATCTCTCTCCTTCAGTCGTTCACAACCCAGGTATCTTTGCTGCCGCCGCCCTGCGACGAGTTCACCACCAGCGAGCCTTCCTTCAGCGCGACACGTGTCAGCCCGCCCGGCACCACCGTCGCCTTGTCGCCGAACAGTATGTAAGGCCGCAGGTCCACATGCCGCGCTTGAATGCCACCGTCCATCAGGCAGGGCGCGCGCGAAAATTCCAGCGTCGGCTGGGCAATGTAATTTCGCGGATCGGCTTCGATGCGCCGGCGAAACTCCTCACGCTGCTCAGCGGTGCTCTGCGGCCCGATCAGCATGCCGTACCCGCCTGACTCGCCCACTGCCTTCACCACCAGCTTGTCCAGGTTTTCGAGCGTGTGCTGCCGGTGCACCGGGTTCGTCATTAGGAAGGTCTCCACGTTGTTCAGCAGCGGCTCTTCATCCATGTAGTAGCGGATGATCTCCGGCACATACGCGTAGATCGCCTTGTCATCCGCGAGGCCAGTGCCAAATGCATTCGCCAGAGTTACATTTCCCGCGCGATACGCGTTGAACAGTCCCGCCGCGCCCAGCACGGACTCCCCGCGAAAGGCCAGCGGATCGATGAAGTCGTCATCCACGCGCCGGTAAATCACATCCACGCGTTTCAGCCCGGCGGTAGTGCGCATGTAGACGACGTTGTCGTGGATCACCAGGTCGCGCCCCTCCACCAGTTCGATGCCCATCTGGCGCGCAAGATAGGTGTGCTCGAAATATGCAGAGTTGTAGACGCCCGGCGTCAGCACCACGATCGTCGGCTCCGGCCGGCCCTCCGGTGCCAGCGAGCGCAGCGTCGCCAGCAGCACCTGCGAATAATGCTCGATCGGCCGCACATCGTAGGCGCGAAAGAGCTGCGGAAAGATGCGCTTCATCACGCGCCGGCTGGTCAGCATGTAGCTCACGCCGCTCGGCACCCGCAGGTTGTCCTCCAGCACCACGAACTCGCCGGACTGGACCCGCAGCAGGTCCGTGCCGCTGACCGCGATATAGATGTTGCGTGGCACCTGCAGCCCGCGCATCTCGCGGCGGAAGTGCCTGCACGTGTACACCACCTCGCGCGGCACCTTGCCGTCCGCCAGAATGCGCCCGTCGTTGTACACATCGTGCAGGAACATATTCAGCGCGGCGATCCGCTGCACCAGCCCGCGCTCAATGTGCGTCCACTCCGTATTGCTGATCACGCGCGGCACCACGTCGTAGGGAAACACCCGCTCCGTGCCCTGCTCCTCGCCGTACACCGTAAACGTGATCCCCTGGGTCAGGAACGACAGGTCCGCCGCCTTCTTGCAGCGCTCGATCTCCTCCTGCGGCATGCGGGCGAACATATCCAGCAGTCGGCGGTAGTGCGGCCGCGCCTCGCCTACCGCGGTGAACATCTCGTCGAAGGCGCCGTCCAGCACGTACTTGCCCAGCATGGAGCTGCGAAAATGCTCCGCATCGTTGAACAGCCGGCTCTGACCGCTATCCATCGCCGCGTCCGTTCCCTCCGGACTCAACCGTTCCGGACTTAACCGCTCCAGGCTCATGCCGGCGCCACCTCGGTTGCGTTCACCTCATC
This sequence comes from Acidobacteriaceae bacterium, assembly GCA_035938355.1. Taxonomy (GTDB): domain Bacteria; phylum Acidobacteriota; class Terriglobia; order Terriglobales; family Acidobacteriaceae; genus KBS-83. The sequence continues at coordinate 552 of DASZGZ010000114.1, read as the reverse complement.
GCTCACCACGAAAAATTTCTTCAAGGTTGCGGAGCCGAACGCCGTCGTCAGCGCCACGTCGGAGGCATCGCGTCCCGTCGCCATCAGCACTCGGCCAATCCGCGGATGGTTGTGTCGCGCATCCATCGTCCACCAGCGGTCGCCCAGGTACACCTCGAACCACGCGCTGAAGTCCATCGGCGTATCCGAGGGCGGCACTCCGATGTCGCCCAGGTATCCGGTCGCGTAGCGTGCCGGAATGTTCATCGCGCGGCAAAAAGTGATCGCCAGGTGCTGAAAATCGCGGCACACCCCGCGCCGCTCCGTGAAGACCTCGAGCGCTGTCTTCGTCGGCCGCGCGTAGGGGTAGCCGAACTCCACCTTCCAGTTCACCCATCCGCAGATCGCCTGCACCCGTGGCCACCCCGGCGCTATACCGCCAAACAGGTCATGCGCTATCGGAGACAGCAGGTCGACCTCGCAATACCGGCTCGCCAGCAGAAACTGCAGCGTATCCGTCGGCAGTTCACCTACGGGGTGTTCCACCGCGTACGTCCCCGCGGCATCCGGCAG